>NZ_JAEHBX010000016.1:0-101807 GCF_016483395.1 Bacillus cereus group sp. N21 | reverse complement strand
AAACAGTAACAAAAATATAGAGAGAAAGGCGACTTTTCGTTCAAAACTGAACGAAAAGTCGCCTTTTTTGTTTTACATGTGTTTTATGAGATGAAAAACGAAAGTTTTTCAGTGGCCTCTTTAAAGAAGGGAACGACTTTTTTTGTTTTTGTGTACAGCAGGTGAATAAATGTAAAGAATTCTTTTTTGTTCATTAAAGTAGAAGGATAATTTAATTAGGATGTTGTATACATCATTAGGAAACATGTGGTAAAAACAACTTGATTCATTTTAATTTGTATGACACTTTTTTACAGGCTACGCATATATTTATACTAGACCGACAGTCGGTCTAGATGAAAGGAGTTTCTTTGTGAGAACAGTAAAAGAATATGAAGAACGTAGAAATGAAATTCTGGATACAGCAGAAAAACTGTTCGTTTCTAAAGGGTATATGAAAACAACTGTAAATGATATTTTACGAGAAATTGGTATTGCGAAAGGGACATTTTATCATTATTTCAAATCAAAAGAGGAAGTAATGGACGCTATTATTACGCGGATTGTAAATGCAGATGTAGTGGCCGCGAAAAAGATTGCCTCAAGTCCTAATATCCCTGTGTTGGATAAATTGTTTCAAATTTTAATGGTGCAAGTGCCGAAAGCAGGTGGGAATAAAGAAAAAATGATTGAACAATTTCACCAGCCAAATAATGCAGAAATGCATCAAAAAAGTTTAGTGCAAGCTATTTTACATTTAACACCTGTTTTAACAGAGGTAATTGAGCAGGGAATCAAAGAAAAAATTTTTGAGACGGCTTACCCCCAGGAAACAATGGAGTTCTTGATCGCGTCTGCACAAGTCATATTCGATGAAGGATTGTTTCAATGGCAGCCGCATGAAGCAATGCAAAGAGCAAAGGCGTTTATCAATATAATGGAAACGACTTTGGGAGCTAAAAAAGGAACGTTTAATTACATTTTGGATATTTTGATGAGGCAGTCCTAAAATAATTTTTTTATAAAATTTTTAGACCGGCAGTCGGTCTAGGCCATTGATGAAAGGTGTGTATACGATGCAAAATACCATCAATATAAAATCTTTCCCTAAAGATTTTAACCTCATGGTGATTGGACAAATTGTATCTATCTTAGGTTCCACCCTTTTACGTTTTGCTTTATCACTCTATGTACTGGATATAACGGGGCGTGCGGATATTTATGCTACTTTGTATGCTATATCGAGTGTCCCTTTGTTGTTGTCACCTCTTGGCGGGGCTATCGCTGATAGATTTAACCGACGTAATTTGATGGTAATCTATGACATGATAAGTAGTGTTATTATTTTCTGCTTTCTTTTATTATTATCAGTCGGCAAGACTTCCGTGGTACTTATCGGTGTTGTTATGGTTTTGCTAGCGATTATTAGTGCAATGTATTCCCCTGTTGTTATGGCGAGTATTCCGCTGCTCGTTACGGAAAAAAAGCTAGAACAGGCAAATGGTATCGTGAATGGTGTTCAAGCTTTGTCGGGTGTAGCGGCACCTGTTTTGGGCGGAGTGCTATACGGCCTTGTAGGGTTAAAAATACTTGTCGTGCTGAGTGGTATCACTTTTTTCTTGTCAGCAATATTAGAGACGTTTATTAAGATTCCGTTTGTTAAAAGGAAACAGGATTAGCATATTATGCCAACAATCGCAAAAGACCTGAAAGTTGGATTTACCTATGTTGTCAAACAGCCTTATATATTGAAATCCATGATATTAGCCGCTTTGCTCAACTTGATCCTTACACCACTCTTTATTGTCGGTAGTCCAATCATTTTACGAGTAACGATGCAAAGTAGCAATACAATGTATGGTATCGGGATGGGATTCATAGATTTTGCTACAATCTTAGGGGCTTTATCTATCGGTTTCTTTGCGAAAAAGATGCAAATGAAAACAATATATCAGTGGATACTTATGATTGCTCTATTAATTGTACCGATGGCGGTCTCCATTATGCCACTTGTTCTTAGATTTGGATACTATCCGTCATTTATCCTCTTTATCTTGTGTGCAATTCTTATTACAATGGCAATGACCATTATCTCCATTTTCGTTATTACAGTCGTACAAAAGAAAACACCTAACGAGAATTTAGGAAAAGTCATGGCAATTATTACAGCGGTAGCGCAATATATGGCACCTATAGGTCAGGTCATATATGGATTTATGTTTGAAATTTTTAGTATAAAAGTTTACTTACCTATATTGTTTGTAAGTCTTATAATGATAGTAATAGCAATTGTAACGAAGGGAATATTGAGAAATGAGGGGGAAACGGCGTGATATGATTTGGTTATTCCAATGGAAGTATTGAAACAACTACTATATTTTAATATATTTCTAATCAAATTCCCCCAATGAAATTCATGTTTGACACTTATAATTTATTTGGTACACATGTTATTGTTCTGTGATTACTACCAGTATTATTCATTTGAAACTCCTTTTTATATTGTTATTCTCTTAAAACTTAGAGGTTATTATAAGTTGACAATCCAATATTTTTTGAGGAAAATACAGTTACAGGAATGTACGTTCTGTTTGTTGGAGGACTAGCAATTTCAAGTGTATCTACATAAAAGGAGATGTTTCTAATTGAAGAATACAAGACAAAAAATTACACCTTTTTTAATGTTTGACGGCAATGCAGAGGAGGCAATGACTTTATATACTTCTTTATTTGATCAATCAGAAATTATAAATATTTCTCGTTACGGTGCAAATGAGCCTGGTAAAGAGGGAACTGTAATGCATGCTACATTCACATTAAATAGACAAGAGTTCATGTGTATAGATAGTAGTGTGAAACATGAATTCACATTTACTCCTTCAATGTCACTATATGTAAATTGTGATACAGAGGCGGAAATTGATGAAGTCTTTAATAAGCTAGCGCAAGAAGGAGAAGTTTTAATGCCGCTTGCAGTTTATCCATTTAGCAAGAAATTCGGTTGGCTTAATGATAAGTATGGTGTTTCTTGGCAGCTAAACTTTTCTGCAAACTAGGTCTATGTTAGTAAATAAAAACGTATTCTCAATCTAATGAGTAATACGTTTTTTTATTCATTTAGAATTTTGCTTTGTAAGTTCTGCTAGTGATTTTAAGTGAAATTCCCTCTTATTAAGTCAAATGGGTTGATTTAATATTTCAGAGATAAATTGTGGTATAATTTACATATAGGGGGAAAGTAGATGACACAACATAAAGAAGAACAAATGAATCAAGCACTTGCACTGTTTTATTTTGCATATAAAACATTTACAGAAAAACCAGATGAAATTATAAAAGAGTATGGTATACAGCGAGTTCATCATCGAATCTTATTTTTTATTGCTCGTTTTCCTGGGCTTAGTATAAATGAATTGTTATCTCTGTTAGAAATAAGTAAACAAGCTCTTCACGGGCCACTCCGTCAGCTTCTTGAAAAGGGGCTTATTGAAAGCAAGGAAGCAGAACACGATCGTCGTGTGAAACAGCTTGTCCTAACGACAGAAGGAGCAGAGCTAGAGAGAAAACTAAGCGATGTACAAAGAGAACAAATGAGCAGTATTTTTTCAAAATTTGGTGAAACATGTGAAGAGAATTGGCATCAAGTTATGACTGAACTAGCAAATAGCCGTTTAGGTTTTGATGCATGGTTATCTAAGCGTGAAGAACCAGTTGATTAAAATGAGTAAATAAATCATTCATCTGTTTTTTGAGTTTGAAAAAGAACCGATTTTATCCATGTATTTTGGCAACTATGGATAAAAAATTAACATTACCAGATACTTTATTACGTGTACGCATTGCAAAATTTAAATTTTCATTTCCGGAAGGGGATTATTATGATAAAACTTGTACTCATTCGTCACGGACAAAGTTTATGGAATCTTGAAAACAGATTTACAGGATGGAAAGATGTAGACTTATCAAAAAATGGATTAAATGAAGCAAGAGAAGCAGGTGCAATTTTAAAAAACAATGGATATACGTTTGATGTTGCGTATACATCTGTTTTAAAACGGGCAATTCGAACGTTGTGGATTATTCTACATGAAATGGACCTTGCATGGGTTCCTGTACATAAATCATGGAAGTTAAATGAAAGACATTATGGAGCATTGCAAGGATTAAATAAGGATGAGATAGCAAAGAAATATGGTGATGAGCAAGTTCATATATGGAGAAGAAGTACTGATGTAAGACCGCCAGCACTTACTGAAGATGATCCAAGGTATGAAGCTGATGATCCAAGATATAAGTTGTTGAAAAAAGGTGAATTTCCACTTACTGAGTGCTTAGAGGATACGGAACAAAGAGTATTGGACTTTTGGCATAATGAAATTGCACCGATGTTACAATCTGGTCAAAAGGTAATCATCTCATCACACGGGAATACAATTCGTTCGCTTGTAAAATATTTAGATAATCTATCGGATGATGGTGTTGTATCATTAAATATTCCGACGAGTATTCCTCTTGTCTATGAGTTAGATGAAAATCTACAACCAATTCGTCATTATTATTTAAGTATGGACGGAGAAGTACCTGAAGGCGTAATTCCCAAACATATATCTTGATAAAAAATATTTGCGGAAATTTGAAATGCAAGCTTGTCTACATATACAATGTAGATTCATTATAAAAGACGTGGAGTCCTTTTTAGTATATGCGGTATAGCTGACTTTAGAAGGTTGTCCATGTCTTTTGTCATAATGAGAGGGAAATCAGCATGTAATGATATCGTGAGAAGTTTTTGAATGGAGGGTGATGTGATTGACGGTCTCTAACATTCGAGTTGGTTTGTTTCTTCTCGTATTAGTCTTTTTATTTCTTATTTTCTTTTATTGGAAAAATGAAGAATTGTACGAAGAAAAAAAGCAACTTATTCGAAAAACATGGTATGGTGTGTTTATCACATCGGTCACAATGTATTTCATGGTGAAAGGAATTGATTTAACCCTCTGGAAAAATATTTTGATGTTCGTTGCAATGGTGGTATTTGTTGATATTGCATTTATTTTAACTCCAAACATTTCTGAAATATGGGGTGCAAAATTTAGTGATATCGGAAAGACCGTTCAATCTATTAAACGATCATTAATTGCTTCGAAAGCACGAGGTGAGATCTACACAACAATTATTCAAAATGTAAACCCAGCAGCATTTGGTACGATGGAGTGGCAAACTGAAACAGAATATGCACAAAGTTTAAATGTATTTCTTGATACGTATGCAGAAAAAATTGGGGCGAAGATTGTGGTATTTGTGACAGAAGACGAATTAAATACGAATTTTCGTGGTATCCGTTCTCAATTTAGTATTACAGTTCCTGTGGAACATATAGAACAATTAAATGAACAGAAAGCAGTGCAAGTTGAAAATGTTGGTATCATACCAGCCAAAACAGTAAGAGATGTTTGTATTGTTATTGATGGTCAAAAGAATAATCTTCAAGACCGGGATTTTGAAAATGTATATAACTTAACAATTCATCATAGTTATTTTAGTAAGTAAGGACAGAATCTAAATTCTGTCCTTTTCCTTTATACATAATGTAGAACAAATTTCGAGAAAATGGAACAAAGTTGAATAAAATCGGACAATCATTCCTACACTAGCACGTAGAGGTGATTGTAGTGGAAAAAGAATACGGTAGTGAATTTTTCAAAGAAGAAGCTGAAGATACAACAGATTTCTCTTTAATAAAAGGAGATACAATGCAGCAAGTAGAAAATTTAGAAGAAGAATTAAAAAGAAAAGGATAAAAGTGCACCATTTTTATATTTAATATATAATAAAGATAGACAAAGATTGTATCTTTTTTACAAAAGGGGGAGGAGAAAATGCAAGAAATGAAACAGCAAAAACTTGCTTTTTTTAAGAAAGAAAAAGAAGATTCAAATACAGATTTCTCTCTTGTGAAAGGTGCATTAACGGAAAATATTAATCGACTAGAAAAGATCGTGAATGGTGATGCATCAAAATATATACAGGGAAAAAACTTGAAAGAAAATGCATAGGTGCATTTTCTTTTTTATTTTTTCTTCATTCCTATCGCAAATTCTTCGAAATCTAGCTTTTCATAGAATGGAATGTATTCAGCTGTACAAATTAATTGCAAGTGTAGGTTCTGTTTTTGGCATTCTACAATTAATTTTTGAACGATCTCCTTTCCAATTCCGCGATTTTGAAAGGAGGGATGAACGACTAATCCACATAGATAAGCGTTAATTATCCCATCTGAAATAATACGTCTGGTTCCAATTAATTGATCGTTATCATAAGCACTTATGACAAAAGTACTTTGAATGAGAGTATGATGCAATTGCTCTTTTGAAAGCTTTAAATAGTCATCCCCACTGATTATTAGTTGCATCAATCGGGCTTTTACGGGCAGTTGATCCTCCGCCTATCTTACTCGTTTTTCTTTGAATCTTGAGGTGGGGATTTTACTGCCCGTTAATGCGGGGTAAATTGAAAATGTGTTCAGGACAAGGAAGGTTTTCTGTAAAATACATATGCATTTTCCTTAATTTTTTAAATGTAGTATAAAATTATACTGATATTCTGTGAAATGGATATGGGATAGTTTTTGATAAATAGAAGTGATAGATCTACACCTTTAATAAAAAGTAAAATGATGAAGCATGGTATAATGGTAAAGAAAAGAATAATTTGAAATTCAAAGATTTATCCAATCAGTTTTATTTAAGAGAGGAGCTTCAAAATGTATTCTAATTTAGAACAATTAACAAAGCACCCTGTATTTTATCATTTTGCAGAAATTTCAAAGATTCCAAGAGGATCTGGAAATGAAAAAGAAATTAGTGATTATTTAGTTGAATTTGCAAAAGATCGTAATTTAGATGTTGTACAAGATGAAGCATTAAATGTAGTCATTAAAAAGACAGCAACTGACGGTTATGAAAATGTTCCTGCAATTATTATTCAAGGCCATATGGACATGGTTTGCGAGAAGAACCAAGCAACTGTTCATGATTTTGCAAAAGATCCGATTGAGCTACGAATCGTTGGGGACATGCTGTATGCAAATCAAACGACTTTAGGTGCTGATAATGGTATTGCGGTTGCGTATGCATTAGCACTATTAGATTCAACGGATATTCCACATCCAGCTCTTGAGGTTGTGATTACAACAGAAGAAGAGACAACAATGGGTGGTGCTTTTGCTGTTGATGCGAAGCACTTTGATGGGAAAATATTTATTAATATCGACTCTGAAGAAGATCATAAATTACTAGTGAGCAGTGCAGGTGGAGCGAAGGCAGTTGAAACGATTCCTGTTGCTTGGGAAGAAGTACCTGCTGAACTAGAAGCATACCGTTTATATGTTGGAGGCTTAAAAGGTGGCCACTCTGGTATGGAGATTGATAAACAAAGAGGAAATGCCAATAAAGTTTTAGGACGCGTTCTTCATGATTTATCAAATGAAATTTCATTTAACATGAGTGGAATTCACGGTGGATTAAAAACAAATGCGATTCCGCGTGAAAGCGTAGCAACAATTTTATTATCTGTAAATGATGTACAAAAGGTAGAAGAGAAAGTAGCAGAATGGACACGTATTTTCCAAGACGAGCTACGTGCTGTAGATCCTGATGTACATGTTTCTCTTACAAAATTAGAAGAAAAAGTAGAAAAAGTATTTGCAACAGAAACACAGAAACAACTTATTTCTTCTTTATTCTTGATTCCAAATGGCATTCAAAGCATGAGCATGGATATTAAAGGACTTGTAGAAAGCTCAACAAACTTAGGTGTTATTGAAACGTTACATAATGAAATTAAATTAAGAAATGAAGTAAGAAGCTCTGTAAGCAGTTTAAAACAGCACATTACGAATGAAATTAAGTATATTGCAGAATTAGTTGGGGCGCAATTTGAAAAGGAATCAGAGTATCCAGAATGGCCGTACAATCCCAATTCACCAATTCGTGATTTGTTTGAAAAAGTGCATAAAGAAAAATATAACAAAGATGCTGAAATCTTTGCAGTGCACGCTGGTATTGAATGTAGTGTATTTGTTCAAAAAATGCCTGAATTGGATGCCATCTCATTCGGACCAGATATTTTCAATGTTCATACGCCAGATGAACATATTAGTATTTCATCAGTTATAAATAACTGGGGATACTTCATTGAAGTAATGAGAGAAACGAAATCACTAGCATAAATATAAATGAATTAAACTGCCTAAGGTCCCCCTTAGGCAGTTTTTTTGCTGCATTGATATAGATAAAACAAAGAAATTCTTATATAGATACAATGAAGTTGATATCTGTAATGTTAGTTAAGGAGCAAGGAACACTGCGAAAAAAAAGATAATTTCACATACTGTATTGAAAGAAAAAATAAAACATTATAAAAATAAAATACTATCTATTTGTAGAAATAGATAGTTTGATAAAATGTTAATGATATGATTAAAAAGAATTGCTAAAAATATATTTAATAGAATTTTTATAAGGGAGAAGATATGAAAAAAAGATATAAAAGGTTATTTATTATAAGTGCAATAGCAATAGGAGTCAGTGCATTCTCATACTTACAAAATAATTTAATAAGTGTAAGTAAAATATCAATAACATCTAGTAAGATACCTTCTAATTTCAAGGGATTTAAAATTGTACAGTTATCGGATTTACATAGTAAAAAATTTGGAGAAAACCAAGAAGTTTTAATTGAAAAAGTAAAAAGCTTGAATCCTGATATTATCGTTATTACAGGAGATCTAATTGATAGTAAGAGGTATGATGCAGAGGCGAGTTTAAAGGTAGTGAAAGAGCTTGTAAAACACTATCCCGTTTATTTTGTTACAGGAAATCATGAATTATGGTCAGGGAGGTATGATAGTTTAGAAAAAGAGTTGAAAAGATATAATGTGACAGTTTTGAGAAATGAACATGAACGTATTCAAAAAGAGGGGCAGGAAATTTGCCTTCTCGGCATAGATGATCCGGCATTTACCGCGAAAAATAACGATGAAAATGAAGAGATGTCTACAGTGAAAAATGAAATCGTTAAAGCGAAAAATGAGGTAGATCAGGATGAATATAAAGTACTACTTTCACATAGACCTGAACTTTTACAAGTATACGCTGAGCAACAAATTGATTTAGTTTTAACAGGGCATGCCCATGGAGGACAAGTAAGACTACCTTTTATTGGAGGCTTAGTTGCACCTAATCAAGGCATATTACCCAAATACACAGCAGGTTCATATAAGGAACAAGGTACTTCCATGATAGTAAGCAGAGGGTTAGGGAATAGCATCATTCCTCAAAGGATTTTTAATAGACCAGAAATTGTAGTCGTACAACTAGATTAATTTGTACGACTTTTTTTATTAGCTTTGAGTGACGTTGCGGTGGTTCATTCACTATAACTCTTTTAATAGAAAATAAGATAACAAATGTAAGTAACAGAAAATATGTATGATGAAAGATTGGTGTTTTCTAAAAAGTACAAGTATCCATTACAATTTTGTTAAATTTGTTCTACGCTACATAAACTAACAAATTTTGACGTTCTTTCTTTGTTATAGTGTAAATAATTAAAATACTCAGTTTTCATTCAGATTAGAATGCTTATGGCTTGTGCATATAAAAAACTAATTATAAAGGAGTGTACACATGCATAAAGAATTTGAAATTGAGGAATATACTGCAATTGAAGAACAAATTCATTATTATAGTCAATGTTTATTGGTGAATCATCCTGAGCAAATTGTGAAGTATTTAGAAAAAAGGTTAGAAAAATATACAGAAACATTAAAATATGCACATTTGTATCCCGAAAAAGTTATTTTGCCTATCCAGCAGTTAGTAATTGAGTATTCTTTAGATCTTGCTAGAATTAGAAAGTATTTAAATTTAGAAACGTAGCCTATAAATAATGATTTAAAATGAAACAGAGTCGACAGTGAGAAATGAATTCTATTGTCGACTCTGTTTCATTGTTCTATAGACAATGTATTAGTTGTTAGAAAGATTGAAAAGATAATACTCATAAATATAATTTGACATATAATAATCTAAGAGTAAAATAAAAGTGAGTACTCACTCATTTTGAAAAGGAGGAGATCTTATTGCAACAACCTTCAGTCATTTTACAAGATGTATCAAAGTGTTTTGGAAAAAAAGAAGTACTGCACAATATTTCACTATCTGTAGCAGAGACAGAGATTTTTGGTTTAGTAGGTCCATCCGGGTCTGGTAAAACGACGCTTATTAAAATGATTGCTGGCATTAGTGAATCAACAGTAGGGAATGTAATAGCATTAGGGGTACAAATGCCAAACTTAAACGGCATGAAGCAAATAGGTTATATGGCACAAGCCGATGCGCTGTATGAAGAATTATCAGCTTATGAAAATGCAGATTTTATCGCAACAATGTATGGATTGAAAGGTAAACATAAGAAGGAGAGAATTGAAGAAGTTTTTACATTAGTTGAATTATCAGAGCATGCTAAAAAACAAGTACAACACTTTTCAGGGGGGATGAAAAAGCGGTTATCTCTAGCGATGGCACTTTTACATGAACCAAAGCTTTTAATTTTAGATGAGCCAACGGTTGGAATTGATCCAGTTCTTCGTAAATCTATTTGGGAAAAATTTTATGAGCTCAAAGGGCAAGGAACAACGATTATTGTGACAACACATATTATGGACGAAGCTGAATTTTGTGAACGTCTTGGATTAATTAGAGATGGGAAGTTAATTGCAACAGGGACTCCAAATGATTTAAAAGATCGAACTTCATCAGGACGGATTGAAGATGTCTTTCTATTGGAAGGAGCGGTTGAATCATGAGAGTCGGTGGTGTAATTATTCGGATTATTCGTCAGTTTCTTCGGGATAAACGGTCACTTGCGATGATGTTTGGAGCGCCAATGTTACTCCTTTGGTTATTATCGCTTGTGTTTACACAAAAGGATTACACTCCTCATATTGCATTAATAGATGTTCCAGCACCTATAGTAGAATCAATGAAAAAGCAAGATGCTACCATCTATGAGTATAGTAAAGATGAAGCGTATTCTAAATTAAAAAATCAACAAATAGATGCCATTATCACTTTAGAACATGGAAAAGCGAATGTGTTGCTAGAAGGTAGTGATTCTTCAAAAAACCGTGCAGTGCTACAGACATTACAAAAGGCCACAGAAAAAAATGATATGCCCGGTATGAAACCAGAAATTGATTTTTTACATGGTTCCGCAGATTTCACGATGTTTGATGGACTTGGACCGGTATTAATTGGCTTTTTTACATTCTTCTTTGTTTTTATTTTATCAGGAGTTTCCTTTGTACGAGAACGTTTAAGTGGGACGTTGGAAAGATTATTATCTACTCCAGTGCGCCGCTGGGAAATTGTTGTTGGTTATATAATTGGATTTGGTATTTTTGCGTTTTTACAGTCTGTTATCATTGTAAGTTTCTCTGTCTATATTCTTGATTTATATGTAGCAGGGTCACCGTGGCTTACATTACTAATTACATGTATGCTTTCACTAACAGCGTTAACACTAGGCACTTTTTTATCGGCATACGCCAATAACGAATTTCAAATGATTCAGTTTATCCCACTTGTCATCGTACCGCAAATTTTCTTTTCAGGTTTATTTCCAATGGAATCAATGAATAAGTGGCTACAAATGCTTGGGAAGCTATTCCCACTCACATACGGTGCTGATGCAATGAAACAAGTGATGATTCGTAATCAAGGATTTACTGAAATTGCGGGAGACCTTTGTGTGTTACTTCTTTTTGCGATAGTATTTGCAGTAGGGAATGTATTTGCTTTGAAGAAACATCGCAAAATATAATGTTTATAAAAAAGGGGCTTTACGAATGAAGAAAGATTGGCTGGAAGAATTAATTGCTGCTACAGACACAGATAAACGTAATGAACGTCAAATGCGTATATTAGAAGCGGCGGTTGATATGTTTGGAGAAAAAGGATATGCATCAACTTCAACGAGTGAAATTGCAAAGCGTGCTGGTGTAGCGGAGGGAACAATCTTCCGCTACTATAAAACAAAAAAAGATTTACTATTAGCGGTTGTCATGCCAACATTAACAAAGTTTGCTGCTCCATTTTTCGTACAGGCTTTTGCAAAAGAAATACTGGAGAATACGTATGAAACGTATGAAGAATTTTTAAGAAAAGCAATTCGAAATCGATTTGAATTTGCTAAAAAACATTTTCCAATGTTAAAAATTTTAATACAAGAAGTACCGTTTCAACCAGAATTAAAAAATGAAGTACAACAATTAGTAGAGAAGGAACTTTTTTCTCGCTTTAAAAAATTAATTGTACATTTTCAAGAACAAGGACAAATTATTGAAATGCCAATCCCTTCAGTTATCCGCTTTACTTTATCAGCTATAATGGGGTTAATTTTAACTCGATTTTTATTATTACCTGAAGAAAAATGGGACGATGAAGTGGAAATTGAAAATACGATTCAATTTATATTGTATGGACTAACACCACAAACGTTGCTATAACAACGTTTGTGGGTTTTGATTTTCGTATTTGCAAACAAAGAGTATCTATGTAGTGGATTCATCTATTGCAGGAAACTGTGTCGTTTCAGAAGTAGACAACCTACGTTTCTATGATTCTCCATCTTGGCAGGATAAAGATGTTGCTGGTACTTTAGATACAGGATTAGGATTCAAGTTTATTGATAAAGTGTCCGTAAATGGTTCACCACAGTATAAAGTGAAAAATTCTCGTGGAAGTGTGTACTACATTACAGCTAGTGATGCATATGTGAATGTACGTTAACATAACGAAAAAGAAGTCGGCTCTTTATTTGAGCCGGCCTTTTTATATACTCGTTTGTTTTGCTATACCCCGTATGTCATTTCATCCAAAAATTCTCCTCCATTTCTAAGACATATTACTATCCTAGAAATTGCACAATTAAAATAATGCTTTCTTGTTCCGATTGGTTCTTTTGGAACAGGTTCTAAATCGTAAAACATTTCCTCTTTTTTATGAAAATACATTTTCCCAACTTTTTCTGGTGATTCTGATGGATAATATTGATATACAACTATCTCCTCATCTTCAAATTCTTTATTCATTGTTATATGGATTGCCATAGTTTATCTCCTCCATTTTTATTCTGTATATATATCGGGGATTTTCAAAGGGCGACCTGACCTTAAAGTTGCATCATGTGCTGATTTATAATCTGTTTTAAAATTATGGAGGAAAGGGAAGAATATCATCAATTTGGTAATATATAGGGGTATTCAGTTTTTATTAACCAAATAATCCTGTTAGCATGTGATTTTATAGACTCGTTCTTATCTTGAAAAATAGATTCTATAATGAAATCTTCCCTTGAGCATCACTATCCAAAAGTTCTAACATTAAATCAATCATCGCAATTAATTTTTGATGATTTAAAACTCGTTTACCATGCTCATAAACATATTGTGATATAAATCCCCAATCATTTAAGTTTTTTATATCATACAAATCTTTTATTAACCCTTGCTTATATTCTAAAGTTTCTCTTGCTTTGTAATCAAGTGTAAGCATTTTTAAATCACTAAAGTCCCAACTTATATTGAAATAGCTATCTAAGAAATAATAAAACTTCGGAAACTTTATCATCATTTCACCAACCTCTTCCAAAAAAGTTTTCAAATTAATTAATTGTTGGATACCCTGTTACAATTTTATATCCGTTTGGCATAGATGAGTCCTTTACTAAAACAACCTTTGATTTAGTCAAATCATAAGTAATTTGTTTAGATGCCGAACTTCCTCCATTTTTGACGGCTACACCTTTACCAATTGAATAACCATGATCTGTAGTTATGGTTTTAACTCCACTGGAATTCGAATCGTTTAACCAATTAGAAATATCATCTGCATTTCTTCGAATGTTCCCTTGTACCGCTTTAGTTGCAGTAGATTTATCTGTAAAAGTTGTAGCGTCAACACCTTCTTGTGCAGCTCTTTTTAGTAAATCATCATTCGTTTTTCCAACATGCTTTTGTAGTAGATGCCCTCTTGCATTTTCCATTTGATCTAAAATATCATCTGGAACTTTCTGGATATTATTTGTACTTGTTCTAGCTCCCCTATCACCCGTAACCTTAACTCCATCATCAGAAGACTGGATTTTTTGAAGAGTATCCTGAGCATTTTGAATTGATTTATCCCAAACATATCCACCGTGTGCAACAGCACCAACACCAGCCACTGTAGCAGCTGCATTTAATGGAAGAACAATTGGTGATGCCAATCCACCAGTTCCTACTTCTGCGACGATGGTTAAGAAATTAGCCCCGCCTATGACTGAAAAACCTTCAAAAATTTCTACAATAGATCCTATCGTTGATAAAACATGTCCAGTAAGCCTTCCAGCTTGGTAGGTTGTCTTGCTTTCTAATTTATCATTATCAGGTGGTGTTAGTCCAATATAGTCTTCTGCTACTGCACTGCCAGCACCTTGTATAAAGTCCCAAGCACTTTCATACATAGATTCGACTTTATTATCAAAGGCACCACTTATTTTACTATAGTCCTCATAAATATTTTCGACACCATGTTTAAACTTATCCAGTAAAGATGCATCTTTTTTCTCACTATTTAATGGACCACACATTGCTCCTTCTTCAATTGAACTACCATTTAAAAGGTTGTCAGCCTGATGCTTCTTATCTTCTTCAATCGTCTGAATGGAAGCCGTCCACTCCATATTCAACCCTTGTGTACTAAACGTACCACTTGCGAGACTAAAGCCTTTTCCACTTTGTACTTCTGCTAAACCCGTCGCAATGTTAGCGGCTAATTGAATTGCTGTACTATAGTTATTGCTAGATGTTTGATTAAATTCATGTAGGTGATCTAGCTTTTCTTGAAGCTTGTGTCTCATGACAGTAAAAAGATTTGCCATAGCGTGACTAATGACTTCCATGCTTGCTTTTGCTTGGTCAATTTCTCGGATTTGTTCTCGTAACTCTTGTTCAATGACATCAGTTGAAGCTACCTGTGATTGAAATTGGCTTGGAAAGGCATCATTCTGACGGATTAGTTCTTCACATAAGTAAATGATTCCTTGCGCTAAAGGACGAAAGGTTTGTACAAAAAATGATTTTGCACTGCTATATGTTTGTCCTTGAAGGGCAGTATCAATTGCAAAAGCGTCAATCGACTGAATGGCTTGTTCCATACCTTGAATGGTAGCGGTACATACAGCATTCATGCTTTGAGTTTGGCTTTGTACTTCGCCCAAATACATATTTAAATTCATGCATTGACCTCCCTTGCCAATTGTTGTTGCTGATAGGAAAGGTCGTTTTCTAAATCGCTAAGGTCTCGTCTTTCTTTAAGCAACGTTTCTTTTTGATTTTCCAATTCGAATGTGAGTTTTCGCTCAATGTGTTGTGCTTCTTGACGCATATTCGTAAAAAAATGAGATAATTCTTTATCCCCATGCCAAGTTTCTAGAATTCGGTTAAACAAACGATTGCTTCGACTTTTCCATTCGTGAAAATCTGCTTCCGACTGCTCCTGAGTTTGAATCGCGGATTGATTCCGGTCCTGTTCTTTGAATACACTTTGTAATTTTTGATTCAATTGATTGATTTGTTTCTCAATATCTTGACTCATCTTTTTCCTCCTACCGTTTTACGTAGGTTGTCACATTAGCGAAAAGTGTTGTGAAGTTCGTGATCCATTCTCTCAAACTCTTTAGCTACCGAATGAATATTAGCAACTGCTTGTTGAAAGGCAGCGGAAAATTGTTTCGTCAAATCTAACATTTGGTGATTTGCTTCTTGGGCTTGTGGGTTAACAGATAGCGTAGTACGTTTTGACTTTTTAATAGACTTATTTGTCGCACTTTGGATAGTATCCGAAGCATTCCTCATTTGAGTAGCGATTTGTTGTGCCGCTTGAAAATTACTTTGAAATTGTCCCATCGCTTAAATCCTTTCTATATTTCTATGAACGCATTAAGGAAGGGGAGTGCCTAGTATGTATGTCCATTATCTTACTGTTCTTCATAGGAACACTCCTGGAAAAAATACTGCGGATTTAATTATAACAATAAATGGTTAAAATTCCCTCGAAAATACAGTTCATGTCATATGTGTTTCTCGTAGTTCTGAACAGGGAAACAAGAATTAATCTGATATAACGTAGAGGTAAAGAGGGGAGAAGCTTATAATAGAAGAAATATAAAAAAGTGCTAACAAGTTTGCAAACGAACTTGCTAACACTTATATGAAATAGATATAAATTATCGCTGATATGTCACTGATATATAGTCATAATAAAAAGAGACAATACAAACTAACCTTGCTTAGAATACTCATCGTAGTACAATTTATATTATATGGATTAACGCCGTGGAGGTAATAAAATGCGACAATTTGCTAAACCAACAGTTGTTGTAAGTAAATGTCTAGAATTTGGTGCTTGCCGTTATAATGGAGATTTGATTCATGATGTGACAATTCGAAATCTACAGCCGTTTGTTACATTTATTCCGGTATGCCCTGAAGTGGAAATTGGATTAGGAATTCCACGTGAGACAATTCGGATTATCGAAGATAGTGGCATTCATAAGCTTGTACAGCCTTCGACAAGAAAAGATGTTACAGAGAGGATGCAACGGTTTTCTGATCAATTTTTAAGTACTTTACTGGATGTTGATGGTTTTATTTTAAAAAATCGTTCCCCAAGTTGCGGAACTAGAGATGTGAAAATTTATACAGGATATGAAAAATCACCAGTAAAAGAGAAGGGTGCTGGATTTTTTGGTGGAGCTGTACTAAAAAATTTTTCGCATATTGCAGTAGAAGAAGAAGGTAGATTGTCGAATTTTATTATTCGTGAACATTTCTTTACGAGGTTGTTTACAATTGCCCATTTCAAAACAATAAAACAGAGTAAAACTCTGAAAGAATTAGTATCATTTCAGTCAGATCATAAATATTTATTTATGGCATATAATCAGGTGAAACAAAAAGAATTAGGCCGTATTATTGCAAATCATGCAAAGGATAACATTGAAAATATCTTTGAGAATTACGAAAAAACCTTGTATGAATTATTGAAGCGAACACCTCGCTATACATCGAATATAAACGTATGTCAGCATATTTTTGGATATTTTAAAGATAAGCTAAACAAGCAAGAAAAAGAGTATTTTTTAACGCTACTTCAAAAATATGCAGATAAGAAAATACCTCTTAGCAATTTACTTGTAGTTTTAAAGTCGTGGGTCTTACGTTTTGAAGACCACTATTTATTACGACAAACATATTTTGAACCGTACCCTGAAGCATTAGTAGAAATTTCAGATTCCGGAAAAGGAAGAGATTATTAAAGAAAAAACCACATAATTCGACACTGTTATTCCTATGTTGTTGTAGAACAATGTAGGAATTTTTTTGTGCATGAGTACAGATTCTGTTTTAAAATTAAGTTATGACAGAATTATAACAATTATCTAACTACTATTCTTGTCTTTTAAAAGCAATGTTTGTAGTACAGACTCGCACGCTGTCGAAACTCAATATTCGATAAGGGGTGTGTAGCGGAATGGAATTTACTCTAACTCGCGAAAAACAAATGATTAAAGAAATGGTACGAGACTTTGCTGAAAAGGAAATTGCACCAAAAGCTGTGTATTATGATAAAACAGCTGAATTTCCATACGAAACGTTTCAAAAAATGGGCGAACTAGGATTATTAGGAATCCCATTCCCAGAAGAGTATGGAGGTTCTGGCGGCGATACTCTATCGTATGCGTTAGCTGTTGAAGAAATTGGCCGTGCTTGTGGTGGTACAGGTTTAAGTTATGCTGCAACAATTTCATTAGGTGCTTCTCCAATTTATTACTTTGGTACAGAAGAACAAAAGCAGAAGTATTTAGTTCCAATGGCATCTGGAAAAACATTAGGTGCTTTTGGTTTAACTGAACCGAATGCTGGATCCGATGCAGGTGGCACACAAACAAAAGCATTTTTAGATGGTGATGAATATGTGATTAGCGGTGAGAAGTGTTGGATTACGAATGCAGAGTATGCAAATACAATCATTGTAACCGCTGTCAATGGTGTCGAAGAAAATGGAAAAAAACGTATTTCTGCATTTATTGTGCCGACAACAAGTGAGGGATTAACGATTTCAAGTCCATACGATAAGATGGGTGTTCGTGCCTCTAATACTTGTGAAATCGTACTTGATGGTGTTCGTGTACCGAAAGAGAATATTCTTGGTGATGTAAATAAAGGATTTAAACAATTCTTATATACACTTGATGGAGGGCGTATTTCAATTGCAGCATTAGCTGTAGGAATTGCACAGTCTGCTTTTGAGCGTGCACTTCAATATGCAAAAGAGCGTCAGCAATTCGGAAAAACGATTTCTAATTTCCAAGCGATTCAATTTAAACTGGCTGATATGGCTACTGAAGTGGAATTGGCGCGTAATTTAGTACATAAAGCGGCTTGGTTAAAGGATCATGATAAACCTTTCGGTAAAGAAGCGGCTATGGCAAAGTTATTTGCATCTGAAGCAGCAAGTCGTATTGCGAATCAAGCAGTGCAAATTCATGGTGGATATGGTTATATGCGTGAATATGAAGTAGAGCGTCATATTCGTGATGCGAAGCTTTTAGAAATTGGTGAAGGAACTTCTGAAATTCAACGTCTCGTAATCGCAAGACATTTAGGGTGTAGATAAAAGGAGGATTCACTATGTTTCAAAAAATATTAATCGCCAATCGTGGCGAAATTGCAGTTCGAATTATAAAAACATGTCAAAAACTTGGAATTCGTACAGTTGCTATTTATTCAGAGGCAGATGAAAATGCACTTCATGTAAAACTAGCAAATGAGGCTTATTTGGTTGGTGGTCCACGTGTCCAAGAGAGCTATTTAAATCTCGAAAAGATTATAGAAATTGCTAAGAAAACAAATACTGAAGCGATTCATCCAGGATATGGATTGTTATCAGAAAATCCTTCCTTCGCGGTTCGCTGTAAAGAAGAAGGAATTGTATTTATTGGTCCTTCTGAAGAAATCATTGCTAAGATGGGAAGTAAAATCGAGTCACGTCTGGCAATGCAAGAAGCAAATGTTCCAGTTGTACCAGGAATCACAACGAATATTGAGACTGCTGAAGAAGCGATTGAAATTGCAAAACAAATTGGTTATCCATTAATGCTGAAGGCATCCGCGGGCGGCGGGGGCATTGGAATGCAGTTGATGGAAACTGAGCAAACGCTCACTAAAGCATTCGAGAGCAATAAAACGCGTGCACAAAACTTTTTTGGTAATGGTGAGATGTACTTAGAGCGATACATTGCAGATGCGCATCATATTGAAATTCAACTTTTAGCTGATACACATGGTAATACAGTTTATTTATGGGAACGTGAATGCTCTGTACAACGCCGGAATCAAAAAGTAATTGAAGAAGCACCGTCTCCATTTTTAGATGAAGAAACACGTAAAGCGATGGGGAAAGTTGCTGTACAAGCAGCAAAAGCTCTTGGCTATACAAATGCAGGTACGGTTGAATTTCTTGTGGATGATAAGAAAAACTTCTATTTCTTAGAGATGAATACAAGGTTACAAGTGGAGCATCCTGTTACTGAAGAAATTACTGGTCTAGATCTTGTTGAACAACAATTACTCATTGCGTCTGGTGAAAAGCTTTCCTTTACGCAGGAGGATATAAATCGTAGTGGTCATGCCATTGAAGCGCGTATTTATGCAGAAGATCCAAAAACATTTTTCCCATCACCTGGGAAGATTACGGACCTAACGTTACCAGAAACAGTGCGGATTGATCACTTTTTAGAAAATAATGTTACAATCACACCGTTTTACGATCCGATGATTGCAAAAGTGATTACTCATGGTGAAACGCGTGAAGAAGCAATTGAAAAATTACAGGATGCACTTCAAAACTTGAAAGTAGAAGGCATTAAGACAAATACATCCATGCTATTGCAAGTGCTAGAAGATGAAGTGTTCCAAAGTGGTATTTATACAACAGGTTTTGTAACAAAACAACTTGTAAAAAAATAAGGTTTATGAATATTAAAGGGGGAAAAAATGATGACAAAAGTATATGCATCGATGGCAGGTAATGTTTGGAAAATTGTTGTGGGAATAGGAGATACAGTAGAAGAAGAACAGGATGTCGTCATTTTGGAATCTATGAAAATGGAAATTCCAATCGTTTCAGAAGAAGCTGGGACAGTTATGAAAATAAATGTGCAAGAGGGCGATTTTGTTAATGAAGGAGATGTATTGGTAGAGATTGAATAGGGAGAAGAAGGGGTGAAATGTATTGAAGCTACCTACTTTTGCTGTCATTAAAGAAGTGGGACCACGTGATGGTTTGCAAAATGAAAAGAAAATTGTTGGCACAAAAGATAAAGTGAAATGGATTCAATTACTTTCAGAAGCTGGATTATCATATATTGAAGTTTCCTCTTTTGTTCACCCGAAATGGGTTCCTGCTTTAGCTGATGCGAGTGATGTATTTACAGAGTTAAAGCGGAATTCAGATATTACATATGCTGCGCTTGTTCCAAATCAAAATGGTTTGGAACGAGCTCTTTTGCAAAATGTAGATGAGGTGAATGTTTTTTTATCAGCGAGTGAATCACATAATAAAAGCAATATTAATAAGTCTATTAAAGAAGCATTATCTGTCATCCAAGATATTACAAAGCAAGCAGAGTTTGCAGGTAAAAGAGTAAGAGGTTACGTTTCTACTGTATTTGGTTGTCCTTATGAAGGAGATGTGAGCATTGATGCTGTAGACGAGTTATGTAATCAATTCTTCTCATACGGCATTTATGAAGTCTCGTTGGGAGACACGATTGGTGTAGCAAATCCATTGCAAGTAGAGCGAGTATTGGAACATTTACTTAAAAAATATGATTCTTCTCAATTTGCGATGCATTTTCATAATACCTACGGGATGGCGCTTGCAAACGTCGTTCAGTCATTGGAATACGGTGTTACGACATTTGATAGTTCCTGTGGTGGACTTGGTGGTTGTCCGTATGCACCAGGGGCATCAGGTAATGTCGCGACTGATGATTTAGTACATATGCTCCACAAAATGGGCGTACAAACAAATATAAATGAAGAAAAGTTATTAAAGGCTAGTCAATTTATTCAAAGCAAGCTAAATATTCAATTGCCAAGTCATGTGTATAAAGCATTGCAACATAAAACAATAAGTAGGTGATAAAATGCTACAATTACAAAACATTTCAGTAGATTATGTAACACCGCATATCGTAAAAATAACATTAAATCGCGAACGGCAAGCAAACTCATTATCTCTTGCACTATTAGAAGAGTTGCAATCTACATTAAATCATATTAATGAAGAAGCCGATGTTCGCGTTGTCATTTTAACAGGCTATGGTGAAAAAGCATTTTGTGCCGGAGCTGATTTAAAAGAACGTGCCAATATGAATGAGGAGCAAGTACGTCATGCAGTTGGGATGATTCGTTCTACAATGGATATGGTTGAGCAATTATCACAACCTGTTATTGCTGCAATAAATGGAATTGCACTTGGTGGTGGTACCGAGTTAAGTTTAGCGTGTGATTTTAGAATTGCGGCAGAAACAGCAAGCCTTGGACTCACTGAAACATCTCTAGCTATCATCCCAGGAGCTGGTGGGACGCAGCGTCTCCCAAGACTAATTGGTGTTGGCAGGGCAAAAGAATTAATTTATACAGCAAGACGTATTTCGGCGCATGAGGCGAAGGAATATGGAATGGTAGAGTTTGTGGTACCAGCTAACTTACTAGAAGAAAAAGCAATTGAAATTGCAAGAAGCATTGCGAGTAATGGACCAATTGCCATTCGATTAGCAAAAGAAGCAATCTCAAATGGGGTACAAGTAGATTTGCATACCGGATTACAAATGGAAAAGCAGGCGTATGAAGGTGTAATCCATACGAAAGATCGATTAGAAGGACTACAAGCATTTCAGGAGAAACGTAAACCAGTGTATAAGGGGGAGTAAATGTGCTAGAACAAAAACAACAATCGAATGCATTTCAAGAACGTGTTGAAACAATTAAACAAGGTGGGGCACCAAAATATCATGAACAAAATAAAGCAAAAGGAAAAATCTTTGTTCGAGATCGCTTAGCTCTTCTATTTGATAATGGTGAATATGTAGAAGATGCATTATTTGCTAATTGTGAGCAAACAGGCTTACCCGCAGATGGGGTTGTAACTGCTACTGGTAAAATACATGGTCGTACTGTATGTGTCATGGCAAATGATTCAACAGTTAAAGCAGGGTCTTGGGGTTCTCGAACTGTTGAAAAAATCTTACGCATTCAAGAAACAGCTGAAAAGTTACGTGTACCACTTTTTTATCTTGTTGATTCTGCAGGTGCTCGTATTACTGACCAAGTTGAAATGTTCCCAGGGCGCCGCGGTGCGGGACGTATTTTTTATAACCAGGTGAAGCTATCAGGTAAGGTACCACAAATTTGTTTATTGTTTGGTCCTTCTGCAGCTGGAGGTGCTTATATTCCTGCTTTCTGTGACGTTGTCATGATGGTTGAAGGAAATGCTTCTATGTATTTAGGTTCTCCGCGTATGGCTGAAATGGTTATTGGTGAAAAAGTAACACTAGAGGAAATGGGCGGCGCTCGTATGCATTGCTCGGTATCAGGATGCGGAGATGTATTATGTAAGACAGAAGAAGATGCGATTGCTCAGGCAAGACAATATATTTCATATTTTCCAAGTAACTATCAAGAAAATGCTCCTATGACTAAGCCTCAAGAACCAAAACAGTTCGAAAAAACGTTAGAACAAATCATCCCAGAAAATCAAAATGCTCCTTTTAATATGAAAGATCTTATTAATCGTATTATCGATGAAGGTTCTTTCTTTGAAGTGAAAAAATTATTTGCACAAGAACTTATTACAGGATTAGGCCGAATTGATGGGAAGCCTATTGGTATTGTTGCAAATCAACCGCGTATGAAAGGCGGTGTATTATTCCACGATTCTGCTGATAAAGCAGCGAAGTTTATTAATTTATGTGACGCATATCATATTCCATTATTATTCCTTGCGGATGTACCTGGATTTATGATTGGAACGAAAGTTGAGAGAGCTGGTATTATTCGTCACGGTGCGAAAATGATTTCTGCTATGAGTGAAGCCACAGTACCGAAAATTTCAATCGTTGTTCGTAAAGCATATGGTGCTGGTCTATATGCAATGGCAGGCCCAGCTTTCGAACCAGATTGTTGTTTAGCGTTACCAACGGCTTCCATTGCTGTAATGGGACCAGAAGCTGCTGTTAATGCCGTATATGCGAATAAAATCGCAGCATTACCAGAAGAAGAGCGTGCAAGCTTCATTGCAGAAAAACGTGAAGAGTATAAAAAAGATATCGATATTTATCGCCTAGCATCAGAAATGGTGATTGATGGTATTGTTCATCCGAATGATTTACGTGAAGAACTAAAGAAGCGTTTCGAAATGTACATGAGTAAATATCAAGTGTTTACAGATCGAAAACATCCAGTGTATCCAGTATAAAAGCCCTATTAAGGGCTTTCTTGTTCGAAAAATGAGGAGGGGAAAACATTGAAACAAGCCGTTTGGTTTCCAACAGAAGAATATAAAGATAAAACACGTCTATATGGGTGGATGAAATCGCTTGGCTATGAAGATTATGAAGCATTTTATAACAAGTCAATTGAAGAAACTGGATGGTTTTGGGGAGAAGCGGAACGTGCAGTTGGCTATCAATGGATGAAGCCGTATACAGAAGTATTAGATTTAGAAAACGGTACACCATTCGCTCAGTGGTACACTGAGGGAATGTGTAATGTAGTAGAATCTGCTTTATCTCGTTGGCTTGCAGATGAAGAAACAAAACAACAACCTGCCCTCATGTACGAAGGGGAAAACGGAACAACAAAATCATTTACATATGAAGAGCTCGATAGCTGGGTGAGCCGAGTTGCAAATGGACTAAAGAATTCCGGAATTGAGAAAGGTAATCGCGTAACGATTTATATGCCAATGATTCCTGAAACAGTTGTTGCCATGCTGGCAGTAATGAAAATAGGTGCGATTATTTCTCCGATTTTCTCAGGATTTGCTTCTGATGCAGTCATGACGCGTGTACAGGCAGCAGGATCCAAAATGATTATTACAGCGGATGGATTCTCGCGCCGTGGTAAAATCGTTTCTTTAAAAGATGAGGTGGATAAAGCGTGTGAACAATGCCCGTCTGTTGAGAAAGTTGTCATTGTTCGTCATGCTGGAAATGATTTTACACCTCATAATTATGATCTTTCATGGAGCGTTTTAGAAAAAGAAAAACCATTTACACATGCTGAAGAAATGAAAAGTGATGACCCGCTTATGCTCATTTATACATCTGGGACGACTGGTAAGCCAAAAGGAACAGTACACACGCACGCTGGATTTCCTCTGAAATCTGCATTTGATGCAGGGTTTGGTATGAATATTAAGCAAGGTGATCGTGTATTATGGGTTACTGATATGGGCTGGATGATGGGACCGTTCTTATTATTTGGTTCACTTATTAATGGTGCAACAATGGTAATGTATGAAGGTGTTCCAGATTATCCGGAAGCAGATCGATTATGGGAAACGGTTGATCGATATCAAATTACGCATCTTGGGATTTCACCAACATTAATTCGAGCATTGATGGCAAAAGGTGATGAGTATGTAAAGAAACATTCCCTAGCAAGTTTAGAAGTTTTTGCATCAACAGGTGAACCTTGGAATCCTGACCCTTGGATGTGGCTTTTTGAAACAGTTGGTAAAGGGAAGGTGCCAATTTGTAATTATTCAGGTGGAACAGAAATTTCTGGTGGGATCTTTGGAAACGTTTTAGTTAAACCAATTGCACCGATTAGTTTCAATGCATCTTTACCTGGAATGGCAGCTGTTGTATTAGATGAACAAGGTAATCCAATTCGTGATGAAGTTGGAGAATTATGTTTAGAAAAACCATGGGTCGGAATGACAAAAAGCTTCTGGGGAGATGACGAGCGCTACGTTAATACGTATTGGTCACGTTTTGAAAATAAGTGGGTGCACGGTGATTGGGTAATCTATGACGGAGAGCAATATATCATTACAGGACGTTCTGATGATACATTAAATATTGCCGGGAAGCGTATTGGACCAGCGGAATACGAATCAATTCTTGTAAAGCATCATGATGTAATAGAAGCAGCAGCAATTGGTGTACCAGATGAAGTAAAAGGCGAAGTTTGTCACTGCTTCATTGTTTTACGTGAAGGAACTATATTTACACATGAATTAAAGATAGAATTATTAAATTTAGTAAACTCTCACATTGGAAAAGCGTTATGTCCAAAGGATATTCATGTTGTAGAAGACTTACCGAAAACACGCAATTCTAAAGTAATGAGACGAGTAATTAAAGCAGCTTACTTAGGGAGAGAATTGGGAGATTTATCTTCACTTGTAAATCCGGAAGTTGTCTCTTATATTCAGGGATTACAATCTAGTCAAATATAAAACAAAACATGAGCCCCGTATAAAAGGGGCTCATGTTTTGTTTTATGATGGATAGATTTTTTGTATTGAGAATCTCCTTTAATATGAATGAAAAGCACATACATTATCTATGCCAAATTGAAATAAAGATTAATTTTGTAGTTCCTTTGCCGAATAATTCATGTATAAGTCTATAAATATGGGAATTGTTCATCTATAAAACTAAAGTTTTATAGAAAAAGTTTCATAAATTTTTTGCTGTCCTAATGAAGTTATGTGTATCGCTCTTGATTGTTCGAACTTAGTAATCCAATTTTGTTCTAACATTCGTACCAGAATTGCATTTCCCAGTGCACCTGCAATATGGTGTTGTCTCTCGGTCCAATCTAAACAACATCTGGAGAATGCACGTCTTTTATTGTGTAATCGTTCTAAGTTCACACCGAAATCTGAAAAAAATGCTTCACCGACTTTTGTTACTGTAAATTCAGTATCCTTTTTTATTAATATTTGTTTATTTAATAAAGCATTTGTAATTCCAACTCCTAATTTTCCTGCTAAATGATCATAGCATGTTCTTGCATATTGAATTTCTTTATTTTCTTTTGCTTGTTTAAAAGATCGAATTGGTTCGCAAGGGGCAATGTATAATAGCTTTTCTAGTGATTCTGCTAGCTCATGATTTGCCAATTTGTAATAACGATGTCTGCCATGCTTTTCTACTTCAACAATTTGTGCCTCATATAATTTATTGAGATGAAAACTAGCTGTTTGTGGTTTGATTTTTGCAACATGTGCTAATTCAGTAGCGGGATGGGCGCGCCCATCCATAAGGTGAACCAAGATAGTTGCTCGTGATGTATCACTAATTAAGGAAACGATTTTCGCTATATTTTCATTCATCCTCTTCACTCCTTTTTTACATCCATATTTCGATGATAATGGAAGTTTTTATGTTTTACAATACAGATAAAGAATCAAAATTAGGAGTGACAATATGAATTCGGAAATAAGTAAACTATTATGCAAAGAGATACAGCCAAAGATTTTATATTATGGAATCCCAATTTATTTATTATCAACATTAAATGAAGATGGGACAACAAATATCAGTCCAATGTCTTCTTCATGGGCATTAGAAAAATATATGATTTTAGGCATTGGTTTGGGAGGGAAATCGGTTGGAAATCTTGAAAGGAGTAGAGAATGTGTTATTAATTTCCCTTCTGCATTGCAGTGGAAACAAGTAGAAAAAATCGCACCCTATACTGGAGTAGAACATGTCCCAGTTTATAAACAAGAAATGGGGTATACATATCAAAAAGATAAATTTCCAATGGCTGGTTTTACACCATTGGATTCACAGTCAGTAAAGCCACAACGCATTAAAGAATGCCCACTACAAATCGAAGCAAACGTAAAACAAATTAGGATTCCAGAATATGATCCTTTCTTTGCAATTGTTGAAACCGAGGTTGTTCATGTACATGCGCATGAAGAGATAATAAAAGGGGGAAACCATATTGATCCGCAAAAATGGAGTCCGTTATTTTATAATTTTAGACATTATTTTTCAATAGGAGAAGAGTTAGGGAAGAATTATCGAGCTTGAAATCTTAAAAGGAGTCAGGGGAAATGATCAAACTTGAGTATTTTGAAAGAAACAATTTTAAGCAACTTATAGATTGGATTGATTCGGAAGAGTTTTTATTACAATGGGGCGGTCCGGCATTTTCATACCCATTACAGAACAAACAATTAGAGAAGTATATAGCGAATGCAAATTATGAAAATGCAAATGTATTTGTTTATAAAGTGATAGATCAAGAAACGAAAAAGGTTATTGGGCATATTTCACTTGGAAAAATTGACCGAATAAATAAATCTGTAAGAATTGGGAAAGTTTTGGTTGGTGATACAAGTATGAGGGGAAAATCTATTGGGAAAAAGATGATGGAAGCAGTGCTCAATGTTGCATTTGTACAATTAAAATTACATAGAGTCTCTCTCGGAGTATTCGATTTTAATTCAGCGGCTATTACATGCTATGAAAAAGTGGGATTTGTAAAAGAAGGGTTATTAAGAGATGCGAGGAAAATAGGAGATGAATATTGGAATTTGTGGGAAATGAGTATTTTGGAATATGAATGGTTTAATAGAATGTAACTAAAATTTATCTTAAAATGATATGATGTGACTGATGGAGAAGATATTAAACTAATTGGAAAAATTATAAAAATCTAATTTGGTTTCTTTTAAGTGCTCAGGTATAAAATTATAGCTATTTATCTTTCAAACGAATACTCTATTGATATGTTCTTGGATAGCGCTCTTTATACAAAATAGTACTATAAAATAAAAGAATTTTCTGTATAAGTAATATAATGGTATTAACTGGATACACATTAAAAAGGAGCGATATTTAGTGGAAACTTTATTTCGATACAATTGGCAAGTAAGAGATCAATGGTTTGAATGGTGTAAACAGCTTTCGGAAGAAGATTTACTCTGTAAACGTGTTGGAGGAGTAGGGAGTATTTTAGAAACTTTATTTCATATTGTAGATGTAGAGTATAGCTGGATACGTGCGCTTCAAGGGAAAGCAGATTTCGAACTGAAGTTTGAAGATTATAGAACGCTAGAAAAAGTGAAGCAGCTTTCTGATTCCTTTCGAACTAAAATGGAAGACTTTACACAAACATGGTCAAGTAATTTAGAGAATAAAATATTAACAGCCTCATGGACTGATGAGACGTTCAAATATGGCGAGGTTCTACGTCATGTGATTGCTCATGAGATCCATCATATTGGTCAATTATCTATTTGGGCAAGACAATTGAATCTTCAGCCTGTGTCAGCAAATTTAATTAGAAGAGGTTTAATGAAAGAAGTTGGGAATTCTATTTTGTAAAAATCTATAAAGTGGTGGTTGTTTTGAAAAGTATTATACCTAATAAAATTCATATCATTGGTTCTGTTGGAAGTGGAAAAACAACCTTAGCAAGAGCATTATCTTATCAATTAAATATTCCTTATTATGAGCTAGATAATGTTGTTTGGAGAAGGACTAAAAATGGAGATATAAGAAATATACCTAAGGAAAGAGATGAACAACTTTACAATATTGTAAATTCAAATGCTTGGATTGTTGAAGGTGCCCATCATAAATGGGTATCGCAAAGCTTTCAAAAAGCAGATTTAATCATATTCTTAGATGTAAGTGTAGTGAAGAGGATAGTCAGAATAATAAAAAGATTTATTTTGCAGTTACTTAACCTGGAAAAGGCTAACTATAAGCCCACATTTAAAATGTTAATGAAAATGTTTAAGTGGACGAATGATTTTGAAAAAGATAGTAAATCAGAAATTTTGAGGATGTTAAAACAGCATGAGGAGAAATTGATTATTCTGAAAGATAATACAGAGATGAAAGTATCGAGAGTAGGATTGTCACGCTTAAATTGAGACATTTTAATCGGAAAAGTTGTGATTTAAATGAAGATATAAAGCGAAAACACCAAGATATTAGATGTGAGTCCTATACCTTGGTGTTTTTTTGAAAAAGTACATACATTAAGAAAAAACTTTTTGTTTTATAGACTTCAATCATTTCAAAAATAGTAAGGCTTTGTTCATAGTACAACTTGAATAAACAACGGCGTAATAAGTCGGTTGTAAATATAGTAAGAAAATGAATTGATAAATAAGGTTTACATAGGAGAGATATGATATGGATAGAAATGGTTGTTTTGTCGGAACAGATGGTGAACAAGATGTTAAGTTTTCCATTATCATACCTGCACACAATGAAGAAAAATATATTGGTAGATGTCTTGATTCCATTGTGGTTGCATCCCAATTTTATAAAAATCAAGTCGAGGTAATTGTTGTATTAAATCGTTGTAGTGATTGCACAGAAGAAATTGCACAATCTTATCATTGTATAACTTTACAAGATGAGAATAAGAACCTATCTAAAATTAGAAATGCTGGGGCGAAAATAGCTCGAGGAGAAATCATTGTTACAATTGATGCTGATAGCTGGATGAGTGAGAATATGTTAAGGGAAATAGATAAGCATTTAAAAACTGGAAAATATATAGGAGGGGGAGTAAAAGGGAAATTTGAACGTATTTCATTAGGAATTATTGTTTCAGGATTATTGTTAATTATTCCTCTCATTTTCAAATATGGATTCGTTTCTGTCGGAATGTTTTGGTGTTATAGAAAGGATTTTGAAGCAATTGGTGGTTTTAATGAGGATTTATTAATGGCTGAAGATGCGGAATTTGCAATGCGTTTAAAAAAATACGGTAAGATCCATGGAAAAGGCTTTACTACCATTAAAAAAGCTTATATGACAACATCTTGTAGAAAATTTGATGAGCATGGTGATTGGACTTTAGTAAAGAGACCTCAAATTATTTTGGCATATTTAAAGGGAACAAATAAAAAGTATGCAGATGAATTATACTATGAAAAGAAAAAAGGGAAATAAGGAAAACCGACTTTTTTAGAAAATACAAGCCGGTTTTTTTATGTGAAAGAGGCTTTTTAGTTAAAAATCCTCTGAATCTTTTTTTCGTATATGTACGAATAGTGAAATGGCAATAATAACAAAAATTATTATTGTTTGTAAAAATAGATTTTTAAACTGAAGCAGAGATATCCACGATATCAAATAATCCTTAACAGATTGAAGAGATGGAAGGTGAGTAGGCTCGGAACCATAAGTAAATAGTTTTTTTGTTTCGATAAAAGCACTATTTTCTCCATTTGCCTCCATTACAATCGAAATAAACCTCTTGTTTCCTTGTTTTGCTGTACTAGCAAAACTATATTCAGCAGGATTTGAAAAGCTAGTTTGTAAACCATCGACTCCTTTGAATTTTATTTTACTATCAAGTGAATACAACATTTTATTTGTATTGAAAACATGTATATCTTTGAAGGTGAATTGATAAGAAGTTAATTGGGTGATTTCTAATATCATAGGATAATCCGTTATTAAATGCTGGGCTAGTTTCGAGGCATCTAAGGCTGTTATTTTAGATTCTTCTTGTTTATTTATTACGCCGGTTGCATTTGCAAAATACGTTTTATTAGATAATCCTAATTGTGTCGCTTTTTCATTCATTAAATTCGTAAAGTCTTGTTCGCTTTTTGAAATATGTTCTGCTAAAAATACGGCCGCACTATTATCAGATGCAAGAACCATTGCATGAAACAAATCTCGAATCGTTATTTGATCTTCAAAAGTTATATCGATATTATTTCCTTCCATTTGAATGGAAGAATTACTTATTTTCACACGATCATCCCACTTGATCTTTCCTTTTTGTATTTGTTCTAACACAATATACTCTGTCATCATTTTTGATAAACTTGCTGAGGAGAAAGGGGTATCTTCATTTTTTTTATATACAATCTCTTCTGATGTTGCCTCTATTAAAATAGCTGATTTCGCTTTAATTAAAGGTCCGTTTACATAGAAATAAAAATAAAAAACAAGAATTGCAGTAATAAGAAAAGACAATATAAGAAGCATCAAATTCTTAAAATGTTGCATAAGCTATCCTCCTTGTATATCGATATTACTAGTGTAAAAATTAATCTTTAACTAGGAGGAAAGAAAAGGTAAAGAATTTCTAAAGAATTATAAGGAATATATAAATTTTGGATAATTATGGTCATCATGAGGAAATAAACATGTATTTTCACTCACATTTAAACATAAAGAAGATTTAGTAGTAGAGGACAGGAATGAATTAGTAATGGATAAATTAAGAATTCTTAAAGAGTAAATTTTTTCAATTTATTTAACGTAGAAGTAAATTATGAAGTGGAAGTAACAGTTAGAGGTGGAGAATTTTCTTAAGTACAGTGGGAGAAAGTGAAGAATCATTTGGAATTATTGGAAAAAATCAACTTTCGCAGGTACAAACTGTTATTTAATACAATCTACTTAAATAAACAAACTGATTCCAAATCAGTTTGTTTATTTCTCACTATTCTTTAGTCCCTAAAACATCTGTATTTGGAGGCTCATAACCCATCTGGCGTGCCATAGCTACAATCCATGTGAAATGCGTACATTCTAGGTTTTTATTTTTTATATTGATAGTGATAAGTTGATTTTTAGTTGTTGAGATAAATGCTTTTTATTGCTTATATGAAAGAAGCTTCACAGTAAATGTTGTTTGTTCAGTATCGCTATATACCTCAATCGTTCCATCGTGAATCTCCACAATACTTTTTGCAATCGCTAATCCAAGGCCTGATCCTCCCGTGTATGCAGAACGGGATTTTTCAACACGATAGAAGCGTTCAAAAATATGTGCTAAATCTGTACTTGGGATAGGCTGTCCGTAATTTGTAATATCGATTACAATCATGTTTCCGTCTTGATAAGCTGTTATATCAATAAATTCCCCATCATTACCATACGTTATAGCATTCATAATTAAGTTCTCAAATACACGTACTAATTTATCTCCATCAGCAAGGACCATAAGTTTTTCTGGTGGAAATGAAAGTCTACACTCAATATTGGCTTCCTGGAATTGCATACGAAATTGAACAGATAGTTGACCAAGTAGTTCAATTATATCAATAAGTACAGTATTTAGTTGTAACTCGTTATTTTGAACACGCGTATACTCAAATAAGTCATTCATTAGCATGTTTAATCGATTTACTTTGTCATAAATAACTTGAATATAATGACGTAATTCTACTTCATCTCTGTAATTATCATGATGTATGAGATTAACATAGCCAACTATGATGTTAGCGGTGTCCGTAAGTCATGTGATACATTTGTGATGAGTTCACTTTTGGCTTGTTCAGTTTGACGTTCTTCTTCAATTGAAACTTTTAACTGCTCTACAATGTGATTGACACCAGTTGCTAAGTCTTCTAAATAATTATGTTGTAAAATAGATACTTTATGATTAAAATTACCATCCGCAATATAACGAATTTCGTCCATCATTTGCTTTATGCATACTTCATAATATAGTTTTTTTTCGTGACGATAGAAAATATAAACATAGAATGAAAAAATTGTGAATAAAAACAGATAGGATCCCATCATTGTCCAAAGAGACTCCTTTAATCCCATATACTTTTCGTAGCCGACGATTCTGACAAATTCTCCACTTAATGCCGTTAATGTAAGGGAACTGTCAATTACACTCGTAACAAGACGGGATATGACAACCTCGGTAATTGGTGTAAGCAAAATAGATATTAAAAGCCAAAAAACAATTTTCCATTTCGGAATGACTTTTAATATGTCAAATGTCTCATTTCTCAATTTTATAACCTACTCCCCAAACAGTATGGATGAGTTTTTCACCATTCGTTCCTGTTTCAAGTTTTTCTCTTAGGCTACTAATATGAACCATTACAGTTTTATTGGAACCATAACCATCCTCATTCCAAACTCGTTCAAATATTTCCTCTGAACTAAATACTCTACCAGTATTGCTGGCAAGTAAATATAAGATATCAAATTCAATAGATGTAAGTTTAATATACTCTCCATTCACTTTCACAGTATGATTATGTTTATGTATTTCAACAGAGCGGATGCGAATAATACCATCATCATTAAGTGATGTAACTTGTTGGAATGAAGATCTACGTAATAGCGCTTTAACTCTAGCTATTAATTCTAATGGATTAAAGGGCTTAATCATATAATCATCTGCACCTGTCATAAGATCTAGGATTTTATCCATATCTTCGGCTTTTGCACTTAGCATAAGAATAGGTACCGTATTTTCTTCTCTAACTTGCTGGCAAACTTCTAGTCCATTTCGTTTTGGCATCATAATATCTAATATCATAAGGTCAATCTGATGAAGTGAGAGCATGTGTAACGCTTCATCACCATCAATAATTAAAATGTTTCTTTCCATCATATACTTAATTCCTTTCTTTGCATTCCCTCATCATTAATATAATAACAATTAGGCATTTGGGAGTTAAGATCATACATAAAATTTCATGTAACGTATTGAAAAGAATTAAAAAAATACATCACGAATAAAAACAACAGGAAAATTTGTTTCCTTATGATATGTTGAAACAAAGTTTTATTGAGGAGAAAGTAGCGTGTTACATAAAAAACTATATACATTTGAATCCAGTGGAGCTTGGAAAAGTGATATAAAAAAGTTTTTATTAGATTGGGATTTGAAATATAAAATAAGTGGAATTTGAATTATTTAAAAGGAATAGTAAATTAGAAAGGATCTAGAAGAGGATGTGAAGTACTTACGAAGAATAAAGAATTAATAAGGTATTTACATAAAAAGTGGATTCCATGTTATGAGCGAAAAAACATTGGTGAATTATTCAAATGAAAATAGGGGGAAGTGAAAAGTGTAATGAAACGTATTGCAATTGTATCCGCATGGGAACCAGAGCTTACATACTTGTATCAGTATTATCCAAGCCATCGTGTAGAAAAACGAGCTGCTTGGGAATTTCATTTTCATTCTATAAATGAATTAGAAATAATCTCTGTAATTACTGGTGTTGGAAAAGTGAACTGTGCTAGTTGCGTACAGTTACTAATAAGTGAATTTAAGCCTGAACAGTTATTTATGACAGGCATTTGCGGAAGTTTATCTGAGAAAGTAAAGAATGGTCATATTGTTGTTGCACTTAACACACTACAGCATGATGTAACCGCTGCGGGAACAGGAACGGATAGTTTCGATTTATATACTGGTAGAGCAGCTCCTATTGAAACAACGAAATACCTTGTAAGACAAATAAAAAAAGTGCGTGCTTATGATCCAGTACATTTTGGAACTTTCATATCCGGAGATCAGCGTATTCGCAGTACGGAAATGAGATATTTACTACATACTGTATATGGTGCAATAGCTGTTGATCAAGAAATAGCTGCTTTTGCATACGTATGTCATGTGAATAAAAAGCCTTTTCTTTGTTTGAAAGCAGCTTCAGATCAGGCAAATGATAAAACTGTAGAGGAACAAAAGGTGTTTAAAATGTTAGCCTGTGAGAGAGCATGTGAATATTTAATTGCGTTTTTACGCGTTTACGAATTAACTACATCTCATCAATAATACGATGTATAAATCTATATCCTTTAAAAGGAGCCTAACTTTAGTCATGAAAATAATAAATAAAGTAGCAATTATCGGTGCAAACGGAAAGGCTGGTAAATACCTTATAACTCAAGCACTACAAGAAGGATACTTTGTACGTATTCTTACACGAAATCCACAAATATTTAAAATATCGCATAAACATTTGGAAGTTGTAAAAGGAGATGCCCGCGATATTTCTGCAATACGTCGATTACTACAAGGCTGCAAGGCTGTTATTAATGCAGTCGGGAAACCTAAAAAAGAATCATATATATTTAGTACGGTGACAAATCATATTTTAAAAGTAATGGAAGAATACAGAATCAAGCGATATATTCTTGTTTCTGGAGGATCATTGGATGTACAAGGAGATCAAAAAAGTATATTAAATAAACTAGGAGCAATGTTATTTCGTGTGTTTCTTTCGAATATGATGAAAGATAAGTATAAGGAATTACAAGTGATACAAATAGCAATGTGGATTGGACTATTGTGCGGTTACCTTTTGTTGTAGACGGACAAGGGAGTGGTAAAATCAAAGAGAGTATCAGAGATTTACCAGGGATTAAGATTCAAAATGGAGATATTGCGCCGTTTGTTATAAAGCAAATTAATGATGAAATGTATTATACATTGTAACGTTTAGAGGAAAATAGAAAAATCTTTTAGCTGCATACTTTAAAAGAAACTGAAGGATTTATATTTTTATAGACATCATAAGTTTTTATTTGCTTTTTCATGTGTTTTGTGTGAAATTTTAAAAAAATGAGCGTATGTTTGTTTTTCGAGTTTAAATGGAGGTATGACTATGTTAGCTCTAATAGAGAAAATAGATAATGAATATGTAGCTCAATTTAACCGTTCATTAAATCATGCAGTAGAACAAGTTTGGGCTGTATTAACAGAGAATGATAAACTAGCAAGATGGATGGCTCAGGGAATTTTATTGATATCAATATTTTAGACTGTCAAGTAAATTCTGTATTAGAATTTACTTGGGGAGAAGATCGTGTTCGATTTGACGTACATAAAAATCCAGATGGTTGTCTATTAATATTAAAGGAATTTATTCATGAAATAAATGAACACACACCAAAAGATTTATCTGGATGGCATATATGTTTAGAAATTTTTTCTGCTGTATTAGATGGTCATGACATGGATTTTCCAAAAAATGAATGGAAAAAATGGTATAAAAGATATAAGTTAGTAATTAATAAAATCGAAAATAATGATTTAAATTAATCGTATTATTATGTGATAATTACAGATTAAAAAAGCTTTTATCGTGAAATAAAAACTGTTGATTATATATGATGAATGAAATAAATACAGAAAAGAGTACATAATTGTTAACAATAATAAAAAACAGCACATAAGTTTGATTTGCAATGTTCTCGACAAAAAATGATTAAATTACATTTCTCTTAGATTGATTAACTGATGCCTAATACAAAAAGCAACAAAACAGGAGAAAACTTGCTTTGTTGCTTTTTAAATACACTTAAATTTCATAAAGAGGAACACAGTATAGATTGTAATATAAATGTAAAATTAGCACAAATTATCAAAAAAAACTTTTGTTTGAATTATAAAATGTGAATATACAGAGGGTTGAGGAATGTATCACTTTGAAAGAATACAAAACCTAAATATATTGAAAAGAACTTATAAGACCAATTAAGGAATAACCTAAGGAGAGAATAAAATGAATATTGAAATGGTTTTTGGAGATTTCCCAGTATTGGAATCTGTTAATCTAGTATTAAGAAAAATCGAAGAGGTACACTTACAGGAATTATATTCGATCTACGACAATGACAAGGTATTTGAATATTGCGGTATCATTCCTAAACATAACTTACAAACGGTAAGAAAGATGATTGGTCATTTTGATAGGGATTATCATAAAAAAAGCAGAATTAAATGGGGTATCTTTCAGAAGAATCAAAGTGATAAATTGGTTGGAATTATTGAATCTATGGATTTTAATCAAAAAGTGAACATGGTATCTATTGGATACTTTTTGGCAGAGGATTATTGGGGTAAGGGCATTGCAACTGAATCTGTTCGTATGGTAGTAAAATTTTTATTTGAAGAAGTTAATGTAAACAGAATTCAAGCGGAGGTCATGCCTGTAAACGAGGTTTCAAAGAAAGTCCTCTTAAAGAACGGTTTTATAAAAGAAGGGGTGTTAAGACAAGCTTCTTTATGGTCTGGTAAAGGAGTGATTGATTTAGAAATATATGGAATCCTTAAAGAGGACTACATACAAAATTTCAATTAAAATGATACACCTATTTATTTTCATCTCGCTTTAATGGGATAAAATTTAAAGAAAGAAAAAAGTTAGGTAGTGGATAAAGCCGCGCTGATTAAAGTTTCACTTTATCAAGGATAGAAGGATAGTATTAATGTAGGTGTTATTAAATCTGATTATATCAAGATTTTATTATGTAATTATAATACCTTAAAAATAGAATTATAGATACAATTAACCCCCTAGGTAATGGAGAATTGATTCTCACGTTATGTCATTGTTTAAATTAAATTTGTTCTTCGAAATAATAGTAATATATAGGAGAGACTAATGTTTAAAATAAGAGGTTTTTCAAAGCTATAATGAACAGAGTGGAGAAATGAAACTTTGGAGTCGTCCTGATTTTTTTATTATTTAGTTCTTATTATTATGAAAAACTTTTTTGCGAGGCAATATGTTTTTCTGAAACCATTTTATACGCAACTTGTTATATCCAAGTTCCAATGTTTTTATATTTATTTTATATTCGAACTACACTCATTGTGGTAATATATTTTAATAGAGTATATTTTTACCAAATTACTCTTAACATTATCATAGGGGGATACATATGAAAAAAAGAATAGTTTCAGTTATTTTATCGTCTGCTATTTTATTTCCTACTATTTCACATGCACAGGAAAATTCTAAGCAAGAAAAACAGAATCAAAGATTTCAAAAAACACCTGCTGTACAACAGCAAAAATCAATTCATATAAAAACAGAACTTTCACCAGAAATAAGGAATAGTGATATTAAAGGAAATAAACATGGTATTCAATACTCTAACCAAGAACGTAATATGGTCAAAGCTCCAAGAAATGGATGGTTCTCTTATAATGGATACTGGTATTATTTTAAAAATGGATCGTTATATCATGGTTGGCTACAAGACGGAGGGAAATGGTATTTTTTATTGAATGGTTCCGGGGCAATGGCAACAGGATGGTATAAGGTGGATGGCAAAAACTATTATTTTAATTCCAGTGGTCAAATGCAGACAGGTTGGGTACATGACGGTGTAAGTTGGGCATATTTTAAAGCGGACGGCTCACAGCAAACTGGTTGGTTTCAAAATGGTGGGTATTGGTATTATTTACCTAAAGATAAATATATGAGTACTGGCTGGAATCATATTGATGGAAAGCTTTATTATTTTAATTCCAACGGTCAAATGCAAACAGGTTGGGTACATGATGGTGTAGGTTGGGCTTATATGAAACAAGATGGATCACAACATGTTGGATGGTTAAAATATGATGGCAAGTGGTATCATTTTTATGCAGGATATCATATGACTAGAGGTTGGATTTTATTAGATGGTTATTATTATTATTTTGATGCAAATGGTATTTTACAATATTCTCAGAAAGCTTGATGTAATTACATAGAAGGAATTTTCTACCCTTTCTTAATGAGTAGGAGTTTATGAAGATTTGTTTATTGAGATTCGATCCCCAGAAGAAGATTTTAATAAGCGGTGTTATCTGATTAAAAGTGAAGGGTTAAAACGAAAAAGCACATTATTGTGCTTTTTTCGTTTTAACAATCATTTAATAGTTCAGTTAGAAGTAAAAGCTTATCCAAAAATATCAAGGCCAATCACTTCATTATTAGCCTCATCGACGACCAAGACAATTTGTTCAGCAAATGTCTGAAAGGATCGAATAGTTATTGATTCCTTTAAATCATCATATAAATACCAACCAGTTGGTGTTTTGCTTGTAAGTCATCATCTCGAAAAAATATAATATTATTATGTAAACTAATAATGATAAACTAAGACTCTATTTTGAAAAATATAATTTCAAAATAGAATCTTTTAGTAAAGGTTAAATTAAGTAACACGTAGGCTTAATTACTCATATTTTTTCTAATAACGCTAATTCCTCTTCAACAAAACACATCAAATCCTTAATTGTTTCACCAGAAAAGTCAAATCGAATTCCTGCTGCTTCATATACTGTTTTTACAGACTTAGAACTACCTAAAGATAAAGCTTTTTTATAGTTTTGCAATGCTTGCTGAGGGTTTTCTTTATATTGTTTATACATTTGTAAAGCACCAATTTGTGCAATTGCGTATTCAATATAATAGAAGGGTACTTCAAAAATATGCAGAACAGATAACCATTGTGCGACGATCCAATTTTTATAGCCATCTGTATTTACGATGCTTGAATTATATAGAGAAGAAAGTTCTAAAAACTTAGCATTTCTTTCTTCGACAGTATGAGTTGGATTCTCATACAACCAGTGTTGAAATTGATCAATAATCAGTGTAATTGGTAAATACTCTATAATTTGTGTTAATTGTTCTCGCTTAGCTTGTTTAAAATCTTCTTGATTATTATAAAAAACATCCCAGTTGTTCATTGTAAATAGTTCCATTGTCATACTTGTTAATTCAGCAGTCTCCATTGGTAAATGTTGATATTGATGTATCGAAATATCTTTCATTAAATCATGATGAATACAGTGACCCATCTCATGTAAGAAAACAACAACATCATCTTGTGTTTTTGTTAAATTCATAAAAATAAATGATAACTTAGATGCGGGCAAATATTCACAGAATCCACCAGGTGCTTTCCCTTTTCTGCTTTCCAAATCTAGATGGTTATGCATTTTTTCTAGAAGAGCTGAAAAACTTGAATCAATCTCTGCGAAAAGTGTTTTGCTTTTTTCTATTAATTCATTTTCATTTTTTACAGGGTGTAAAGGTTTATGATCTGCAGGTACAGCATGTATATCCCACGGACGTAACGTATCTACCCCAAGCTTTTCCTGTAATTCTTTATGCATTTTTTCTTGAAGCGGCACAACGTATTTACGAATAGATTCAGCGAATTCATTGCATTGTTCGGCCGTATAATCAAAACGCTCGTATTTTTTAAACATGTAGTCACGATAATTCATTAAACCAACGTTCCTAGCTTTTTTTGTTCGAAGCACAATTAACTGATTTAAGATTTCTTGAATTTCATTCTCTACGGATAAAAACTTTTCAGAGATAGCAGTCATCGCTTTTTGACGAATGTTTCGATCAGAATCTTGTAGATATATTCTTAATTCAGAAAGGTTTACCTCTTCACCGCCCCACATAGAAGAGAGATTACCAGTGATTTCAAAATATCTTGTTATTAACTCATCTTCAGTAACCTCTAAACTAATATTTTCTTCGTTAAAGAGGCTTCGAATGTTTTGGATTTTTGTATCTAAGAATCCAAACTGAGAGGGATCTAACTGGAAGCGATAGGGTGATTCATAATATTTTTGATCTAGTAGACTTTTATAACGTTTTAATGTAGGCTGTACATTTTTTTGATCAAAGTCAAAAGCTTCTTTTACCTTTATATCATTTGTATTTCGTTGAAAAGCAATATAATGTTGCATGAGTTGCTCATTGATAGAATTTAAAGTCTGTGATTGTTGTATTAACCAATTCTCAAGTTCTTGATTAGAATATATTGATACGTTTAATAATGTATCCAATTCTTTTGTTAGTTCAGCTATATTACTAATATTAATAGGCATTACCTGCTGCATGAAAAATCCCTCACTTTTTATTTACTAATAGAGGTATTCTTTTCTTTTATATGAATTCCTTTTTTACCTAGGAAGTTTGTACCTACTATTCCAAGAACAATCATTATGGTCCCAACGATATGATAGTATGCAATTTGTTCGTGTAAGAATAATACTCCTGCAATAATTGTAATAAGTGTAGATAGATTACTAAAGACACTCATTTTAGCTGCTTCCATATAAGACAATGAATAATTTAATAAAAATGCTGTTAGCAAAGAAGACAATAATCCTAAATATAAAATAGATATAAGAAATGTTCCGTTTGTAAATGGTTTAAAGTATATATTTACAGTACCTTCATTCATATGTTCAATGATAGCGATTAAATTGAAACTAAGAAACCCAATCATTGTCATCATATATGTTAAGTCTATTAACTTAAATTTCTTTGTCATTTTTCGTGCTAAAACATTGTAGCAAGCAGATGATAACGCTGATAGCAGAATAAAAGCAACTCCTATAAAACTAGTCTCATGAGTTCCTGTGCCATTCATAACAAATATATAAATAACACCAATTACAGAAATGAGTACAGATATTTTTTGCCATGCATTTGTAAATTCTTTTAAAAAGTAAGAAGCGAAAATCATTGTGAATATCGGAATGACAGCTTGGATAATCCCAGCTTCAGACGAGCTTGTATATACTAAGCCGAAAGCCTGGAACGCAAAGAATAATGCTGGGTAAAAGATTGCTAGTGGTAAAAGTGAAAGTATGTTTTTAAATGAAATATTTAATTTTACAAAACCAAAAATGATAGGAATAGTTGCTATTAAAAAAACTGTAAAACGGTGTGCAAGTGTATCGAGAGGAGTTGTAACCGTTAATGCTAATTTCACAAACATAAATGAAAATCCGATAATAAAGGCATATACTAATGCGGCTGTATATGCTTTAGTTGTGTTTTTCATAATTTCACCTCATATAATTGATTTACTACTGGCCAGTATATGTACATGGTAATCTTTCTGAATCGGTGCTACAATGTGAACAAATACAAACTGTACCGGTACAAAATAGACGTTGAGGTGTAATCATGTATAAATATTTAAATGTATTAAATGATTTAGAAAGCATGATTCAAAAAGGAGAGATAAAAGAAGGTAGGAAATTACCGTCTATACGTTCACTCGTATCACAATATGAGTGCAACAAAGCAACCATTATACGTGCGCTTCATGAATTAGAGAAGCGCCATATTATTTATTCCGTACCTCAAAGTGGATATTATGTGGTGAAAAAAATGGAGAATTATGAAGAAGATGAAACAGAGAATTTTGATTTTGCATCTTCAGCTCCAGATCCTGATGTATTTCCTTACTTAGATTTTCAACATTGTATTAATAAGGCAATTGATACGTATAAGAATGATTTGTTTATATATGGTACACCTAAAGGGCTGCCATCTTTAATTTCAATTGTGCAAAAACAACTAGCGAACTATCAAGTTTTCGCAAAAGAAGAAAATATCTTTATCACCTCAGGAGTTCAGCAAGCTCTAGTTATATTAACTTCAATACCCTTTCCAAATCAAAATGAAACGATACTCATTGAGCAACCGAGTTATCACTTATTTATTGAATATCTAGAAACAAATCGTACTCCTGTAATCGGAATAAAACGCACTGCTAAAGGTATTGATTTATTTGAGTTAGAAAAGATATTTCGAACGGGAAAGATAAAATTCTTTTATACCATCCCAAGATTTCATCATCCACTCGGCACTTCATATTCTAAGAAGGAAAAAGAAAAGATTATTTCTCTCGCAAAGAAATACAATGTATTTATAGTAGAAGATGATTATTTAGCAGATTTAGAACAAAACCCAAAGGTAGATCCACTATATAGTTACGATAATTCTTCACATGTAATCTATCTAAAAAGTTATTCGAAGATTATTTTCCCTGGATTACGTGTAGGTGTGGCAGTTATTCCTGCTTCTATTGCAGAAGCGTTTCATAAATATAAAAAGCTATTAGATATTGATAGTTCAATGATTTCCCAAGCTGCTTTAGAAATTTACATAAAAAGCGGGATGTTTGAACGACACAAACAAAAAATCCAATTGTCATATTACGCTAGATCTAAGGCGTTATCTGGAGCATTAGAAGAAGCTTATAAAGAAAATCAACATCTGTTTTGTAAAACAGAAAGCAAAATAGGAATACATACGTGCTTATCATTACATAAAAGTATTGTCACGGAAACGCTTATTAAAAACTTAGGGCAAAATCAAATATTTATAGAGACTGTTGATAAAAATTATTTGTCTTCTTTCCGTAAAGAAAAACTTTTAAAACTGAATGTATCAAATATGAAAGAAGATAAAATTAGGATAGGAATTCATAGAGTAATCGAGGAAATGAAACAAGTAAATCGTGTAGATTTCCATTTTAAGAAAGACTAACACTTCATATAGGAGGTTTATTATGAAGAAAAACATAATAGCCTTGTTGATATGTATTGTCGTAGGAACCGGAGTGATAGTAATGGTTATGTATAATAAAGGAAGTGAAAATTGTAAAGGGGTTGCTATTCATATAAAGTCAGTTATTGTAGATGGCAACAACCTTTCTATATCGAATGTTAAAGTTTATGCAGACTCAATCGTAAATAAAGAACTTGCTATTTCAAATTCACAAGGTGAGTTCGAATTTTACACTGGTGTTTGTGGTAAGATTACGCTACAATTTGTTACTCCGGATGAGGAAATATATACAAAAAAGTATGATAGAGAGCATGTACCTAAATTAATTAGACTGGAAAATAAATATTAAGGAGAATTGTATATGAAACCATTACAAGGAAAAGTCGCAGTTGTAGCTGGTGCAACGCGTGGTGCTGGAAGAGGTATTGCAATGATGCTTGGTGAAGCAGGAGCAACTGTGTATGTAACAGGAAGAAGTACAAAGGGTAATTTATCATCAATGGGAAGAACAGAAACGATTGAAGAAACAGCAGAGCTTGTTACAAAACAAGGAGGAAAGGGGATTTCCGTACGTGTAGATCACACAGTGGAAGAGGATATTAAAGCATTATTTACAAAAATTCAAGATGAACAAAACGGCAAACTTGATATTTTAGTAAATGATGTTTGGGGCGGAGATCCGCTTACTGAATGGGGAAAACCATTTTGGGAACATGACTTACATAATGGATTACTTATGCAACAACGTGCTGTCCATTCACACATGATGACAAGTTACTATGGTACCCCCCTAATGGTGAACAATAAGAAGGGACTTGTAATTGAAATTACAGATGGTGTCGATTATCAGTACCGTGGTAACCTATATTATAGCTTAGCAAAAATCTCAACCATCCATTTGGCAGAAGCAATGGCGAAAGATTTAGAGGAACATCATATTACTGCTGTTGCGGTAAGCCCTGGATTTCTCCGTTCGGAAGCAATGTTAGATTTATTTGGTGTAACAGAAGAAAATTGGCAAGAAGGTGCAAAGAAAGATCCACACTTTATCGCATCTGAAACACCTTTCTTTATTGGTAGAGCAATCGCTGCTTTAGCAAGTGATTCGAACGTTCATAATAAAACAGGAAAAGCCCTTAGTTCTTGGGGGTTAGCGAGAGAATATGGATTTAAAGATATTGATGGAAGACAACCTGATTGGGGAAAATATTTTGAAGAGAATGTTTTAAAAGGACAATGAGTATTGTATAAAATGAAATGAAGACTAAGAACCATGTATATATCGGTTCTTAGTCTTCATTTCCGTTTGTATAAATATTTTTGCTGCATCTTCATTCCTTCCAACGGTGGACAAAAGGTTGTTAAATATTGTTACGCTTTAGAACTTTTTAAAACTCATATCCATAATATATAAAACAGTGTGTGGATGATTATATAAGAGGGAGTTGAATGAATATGAATGTTCCATATTTTAATAATGAAATTCGAGTTCCTGCTGTAACATATACTTCAGCACAAGGTACACTTCAATCTGTTCAGCAGGCATTACAAGCGCAGGTACAAACAATGCAGATGCAAGGTATGCATTTTGACTATCCGTCTGTACAATATTATTATCCTACGTATATGACTCAGAATGGAATATATTTTTCAACAATTCCAATTGGTGCTGTGTACAATTTATAAAACTGATTTTATTACTCTTAACAAAATTAAGCTGTTCCAACTTGATTTTGATCTGCAACATCAGAATCAAATGTATTCGTTGCACTCACACCGTTAAAGGTATTAGTTACAAAAGCAACATTAGATGATCCTGAACCATTATAGGCTTTTGTATTCTCTTTCGGAGAAACATTATAGAAATCACCTAAGTTAAAAGAACCGTTACTATTTTGAACAACAAGATTTCCGACAACAGAGGGCATAGTCTTCACCTACTTTATTAGATTAGGGATTGTTAAAGTCACTATATGATTTATTTTTGTAAAAGTGCAGCTTAGCATAAAGCGAATTTGAGCGGAAGAGAAATGTATCGTATGAACCAAAGACATCATTGAACAAAAAAATGCATAGATTTGTGGAATTGAGATGGACTCTTTTTTATTAATATTTCGTACTATTTTGATAAATGCATTAAAAAAAACATTGATAAGATTCCATTAACCCAAGAAAATGTAATTATCGTTGTGCATCTAAAAGCGATAAATCTATTTATAGTAAAAACGTGCAAGCTGTTTTCTATCAAATGAATAAAATACATTATTTAATGAATAGGGAAGTGAACTATACTTTGTCTAAATGTTTTTTAACTAGATTAACAGGGCGAGAAGAAGTGCCTCTTGTAAAAACAGATGCTTGCGGTTTAGTACTATTTAGATTTAATACTGATTTTACAGGACTTCGATTTAAATTGGTGCTTAATGATATAGAAATATTGACTGCTGTTCACATTCATCTAGGGACGCGAGGCGAAAATGGTCAGGTTGTCGCATTTCTTTTTGGACCAGTAACGCGTGGTATTAGTGTCAATAGAGGAGTGGTAACGGGAATAATTGTAGAAAGTGACCTTACTGGTCCTTTACAAGGTATGTCCTTGTTAGAACTAGCAAGAAAGATGGAAATCGGCAATTCGTATGTAAACGCTCATACGGAAAACCACCCAAACGGAGAAATTCGAGGGCAAATAAAAAGGTTTTAATCTTTCTTAACTGTATATAGCCTGTTCTTACAGGTTATAATTCCATATTTTTATTCCTTATAAGTATGATGACAAAAACCTTTAGCCATAATTATGACTAAAGGTTTTTGTTGTGGGGAAATTTATATAGAACCAATAATTTTTAAGGAGGTAAAGTTCATGGAAGATAATAAAAAATCAATTCTCGCTTTTATAGTGTTATTTCTAGGTTTAGTGTTCATTGTTGGAGGGATGGTTTATAGTTTGTGGGGACCATTTTAAATTCATTGGTGAACAATTGCCACCTAGGCAATTCAGTCATAAACTGTTTTCCATTTTTTATTAGTTAATGGACTTTATATATCATTTCAGAAATAAAGGAGAACATTTATAATGAATTATATGCTGTTTAAGGTTATAAATCGTCTTGCTGGACGAGGAACTACTATGGATGCGATAATGGTTTTTCTTTCACAAAAGACGCGTTATCTATACCTTTTCATATTAATATTTATGTGGTTTAGAAACAATTTCTACAAAAAAATTATTTTGTATGCAGGAATTTCAGCAGGAGTTACTTTATTTATAAACCGTATCATCCAACTTTTTTATTTTAAACCTCGTCCTTTTATTTTCCATCGAATTCGTTTGCTTATCCCATCAAAGAGTAATTCCTCATTTCCAAGTAAACATACTGCCTTAGCTTTTGCTGTAGCGACTTCCGTTTTACTTCGTGAACGTTTAATTGGCTCTATTATGTGGTTATTAGCAGTTTTGACAGGTTTTTCACGTATTTGGGTAGGACATCATTATCCATTTGACATAATCGGGAGTGCTGTTATAGGTAGTCTAACAAGTGTGATTATTGATAAGAATACATATACATTTCAGTCTCTTATTACTTGGATTATAAATATATATTCATCGTTCACAAAATTATTTAAATGAAAAAAAGAGAAAAATCCCCTATGTCATTCTTGGGAATTGTACCAAATAAAAAGAGAAGGCACAAATTGAAAATCTCTTTTGGAATTTTAAAAAATCTAGTAAGGATTGACTAGGATAACTAAAAACAAGTACATGCTAGGGAGTGCTAGTATATACTTGTTTTTAGTTTTTAGGAACTGTGTGAACAATAAAGAATTTAATTAATGGTAATGTTATTCATAAATTAGCATTAAAGGAATGGATTGTTGATGAATATTTTTTTTGAAAGCATAATTTTAATTGTTACGGGTATCCTCGCCTTAAAATTAACCGGAAGTAAATCAATTAATCAGATGACAAGAGCTGAAATTATTATCGTTGTCTCTATTGGGCGTATTATTGTAGAACCAGTGCTAAGTAGAAAAGTAGGACCGTCTATCCTTGCTGCTTGTATATTTTCAGGTGTTTTATTTATTATTCATTATGTAGAAATGAAATCAAGAGAGATGGAACAATTTTTAAATGGTAATAGCATTGTTATTGTTGAAAATGGAGAAATTTTGAAAAATAATTTGAGACGTACGAAAATGACAGAACAGCAACTGCTGATGTATTTAAGAGAACAAGGAATTCATGATATTAAAACATTACAACAAGCAACGGCAGAACCGAACGGTCGCGTTGGTTATCAACTAACAGCTGGAGCACAACCAGTTACTTGCGAAATGTTAGAAAAGATATTGCACCAATACAACCTGAAAAAATAGTTAATATGGAGATATATTAACTATTTTTTGTTGTTTTAGGGAGTTTAGCAATACGTTATGAAATCTTTTTAATCCAATCAACATGTCTTTTTCATTTAACATAGAATAACTAATTCGTAAATAGTTATATTTTGATTCATGATTCAAAAAACAAGCCGTTCCTGGTAGAAAAGAAACGTTCGCTTCATTCGCTTTTTTAAGTAACATAAAAGCATTGATTGAATCTGGAAGTGTAATCCATAAATTAAAACCACCTAGAGGTTTTTGAAAATGAATTTCTCCTGTTAGAGAAGTTAATATTTCTAGTGTTGTATCGCGTCTTAGTTGTAATGCGGTGCGTAATTTTTCTAAATGATTTTTCATTCTTTCTGCTCGTAAAAATGGAAGAAGTGCCTTTTGTGTTAGTAACGGACTTCCTATATCCATCGAAGCTTTCACAGCATATAACCATTCAAAAATAGGTCCTTCTACAGCTAATGCTGCAATACGAAGGCCTGGCGCTAATGTTTTACTGAATCCTTTTAAATATATAACGTGACCATTTGTATCAAAGGTTTTAAGTGGAGGTGGAATTATAACTTCATCAAAATATATTTCCCCAAAAGAATCATCTTCAATTATAAAAAAATGATACAGTTCTGCTAGTTCTACAAGTTCATTTCTCCTTTGGCTACTCATTATAGTACCTGTAGGGTTTTGAAAAGTAGGATTCACATATACTAAAACGGGTCTCTGTTTTTGACAAACTTCATCGATTAAATCAGAGCGAATTCCTTGTTCATCAAGCTCAATTGGTATGATTTTAACCCCTTTGTTTATAAATACATCAATTGCTGCACCGTAGCACGGGCTCTCTATTATAACTGTATCACCTGGTTGTAACAATGTTTGAGCGATTAAATCAATTCCTTGCTGGGCGCCACTTGTAATTAATAAATTAGAAGGATCTACAGCTAGTCTTTGATAATCTTTTAAGTATCTTGCAATTTCTATTCGAAGCTCTTCATCTCCTTGAACTGGTCCATAAGTTGCTAATATCATTTGATCTTTGTCTATTATTTTTTGCATTTCATCCGAAAGAAATGGATTAGGTAAAAGACGAGGATAAAGAATGGCCTGTGAAAAATCATAATATTTCCTATGTTGATTCATTACATATTGAGATCGCATGACATTGATTGATTTCGTATGTTGCCAATCATACGGCGTAGGCTGATGCTTCCGATGTTCATGTTTATGTATATACACACCTTTTCCTTGTTTAATTTGTACATAACCTTTTGTTTCCAGCTGTTTATAGGCTTTACGAACGGTTAATATACTTATTTTCAAATCATCTGCTATAGTACGTAAAGAAGGTAAGGAATCACTATGTAATAACATTCCACTTTGAATCCGCTCAACAACTTGCATATAAATTTGTTGATAGAATGGTATATTAGACTCTTTGCGTAGTACAATTTTCATGATCTCACCTGAGTTTCTTTTTAATTTAATTAAACCTAAAAACATATGTAGGAGCAACTATAGATTTATCCAACTGTTATATACGTTGATATACTGTTATACACTGTTTCCTCTATACTCATCTTAAAAATCAAAAGGAGGAAACATAATGGTCATTTTTAATTATATTTTAATTTGTATGATTTTCGGCACAACATTTTTAACGATAAAAATTGGGATTGAAGCGGGGGCACCACCATTATTCTCGGCGGGAATCCGTTTCTTTTTAGCGGGTGTTATTCTAATCATCATATTTACCTTAAAACGGAAAGGTATTATACCATATCTACTTTCAAAACGAATTATATATGCTGGTTTTTGTTTAACCTTTATGACATTTGCAACATTATATTGGGCTGAACAGTATATTTCTTCGGGTTTAGCAGCTGTTCTTTCTGCAACAGGGCCAATGATGATTTTGTTATTACAATCGAAGAGAAATAAAACAAAACTACAACGGGAGCAATTTCTCGCTCTAATCATAGCGCTTATTGGAGTTGTTTGTATCTCCTTACCAGGGATGCACCAACAACTCACTTTTATATGGAGTATCGCTTGCCTTGTCATATTAGTCGGCGAATTATTTTATGGCATAGGTTCCATCCATTCAAAAGAAATACTTTCAGATCTGCTAAAAGTATCGCCGTTTCTCATTAACGGAATCCAAATGTTTTACGGTGGACTTTTTCTTCTGATTAGTTCTATTTTTATAGAACAGCCAAATCTCGATATATTAACATCTTGGAGTGTACAATGGCCCATTCTATATCTTATCTTTGTAGGGTCAATTGGTGGGCATGGTTTATATTATTGGCTCTTGTCAAAGACCAATCCAGTATTCCCATCAACTTGGCTGTATGTATCTCCATTAATTGCTGTTATTACAGGATACGTATTTTTAGGGGAACCAATTAATCCAGTAATGGGAATCGGAGCGTGTCTCATCTTGATGGGTGTATTTTTAGCAAATCGCTCTACACTTGGAGTGTACTTTAAACAGGGGAGATTATTGAAAAAAGAAATGTAACATAATTGTATTTCAGTTGTGAAATAGAAGAATAAAATAGTGTGTTTATGACAATGGAATTGATATGTAATTAAATGTTTTTTTATATGTATACTGTTGTTTTTCAAAGTTACATAAATAAAAACCCTCTCATATAGAAAACGAGAGGGTTTCATTATGCCTAATTTGTATGTAAAAATATTAGTTTATTTTCTTTATAAACCCTTTATAGTGACGCTTCACAAGCTGGCTTTCTAGTGTTTTCATTGTTTCTAACGCTACCCCTACAATGATGAGTAAACTTGTACCACCAATTTGAGCAGAAGGTGGTAAAGTAGCCACTTTCGTAAATACAATTGGTAAAATTGAAATAGCACCTAAGAAAATTGCACCAATAAACGTTAAGCGATACAAAATTTTTGTTACATATTTCTCTGTCGATTTCCCTGGTCGAATACCTGGAACGTAGCCATTTTGCTTTTTCAAGTTTTCGGCCATTTGTTCAGGATTTACTTGAACAAATGCATAGAAGTATGTGAAAGCAATAATGAGTCCAACGTAAAGGATCATTCCAACTGGATGTGTAAAGTCCAGATTTGTACTTAACCATTTAGATATATCAGAGTTAGGGAATAACTGCGCAATGGTCCGTGGTGTCATTAGAAATGCAGAAGCAAAAATAACAGGAATTACACCCGCACTGTTTACTTTAAGCGGTAAATGTGTATTTTTTGCCCCTTGATATTGATTATTCCCTGAAACAGCTTTTGCATATTGAATAGGTATTTTACGAATTGCCTGTTGGATGTAAATAACACCAACAACGATCGCTAAAATAATGAGTCCAATCAATACTACTTTTACAATATGCATAAAGAGTTGATCTCCAGCATTTTGAAATTGTTGTAAATAAATTTGATTTACGACATTTGGAATCGCTGCAACAAGTCCTGCAAAGATAAGCATTGAAATTCCGTTACCTACGCCGTTTGCAGTAATTTGTTCACCTAACCAAAGTAAAAATGCAGTACCGGCAGTTAGCACTGTAGCGATAAATAAATACGTAGTCCATCCTGGATTAGAAATTAGTTGCCCGCCTGCTATATTGTTAAAGCCAATAGACATTCCAATGGCTTGAATAAATGCGAGAATGATTGTAAAGTATCGGGTAAACTGAGCTGATTTTTTACGGCCCATTTCCCCTTGCTTTGCCCACTCTGTAAATTTAGGTACAACATCCATCTGTAACAACTGTATAATAATGGAGGCTGTAATATATGGTGTGATACCTACAGCAAAGATTGAGAAGTGTTGTAAGGCTCCTCCGCCAAATACATTAAGCATACCTAAAACATTGGCTTGATCTTGTACTTTTAATACCTCTGCGTTAGTATGAGGAACTGGTATAAACGTGCCAATTCGAAAAACAATTAACATCGCAAGTGTAAAAAAGATTTTCCTTCTTATCTCAGCTACTCTCATAAAGTTTGAAATCGTACGAAACATCGTGTCGCCTCCTGTATTTTTTAGCAGTTATCTAAAAAGAAAACTGTTTTTTTATATCCTGATGAACGAACTACAAGCCTCCTTCCGTGTAGAATTCATTTGACAAATGGATTTTCATACATTTTGTAGTGTTGTTATGGATATAAAAAATACAAACGTTTTTATAAGCGATAGATTTATTTTCGTAATCATTCAATAACCATAATATAACTAATAAATAAAAAAATGTACATAGATACGCATGAAAAATGAATGAAAAGGGTAATTCTTTACATTGTTATATGAAGAGTTGATTACATAAGTTTGTAATTGTTATCTTATAAGTAGAGAATTATCTACAATTGATAGCAGTCAAGTTGTGGCTATAGCGTGGGATTAAGTTTTAATAGGAAGTGTGTTTACTCCAAGTGATATTCATACACCTTTATGGTTATGGAATCAGTATTTCCGGACCTTGTTGTTCAAAACACATTAAAATAAAATGAAAAAGAAGTAGATGCTGGTGTTTCAAACATCGGTATCTACTTCTTTTTATTAAAAATCAGGAATTTTGTACCGGTACAGTTATTGTAAATGAACATTGTTGATGCTCTTCATAGCTTTTAAAATTAGCATATAATACATTCACTCTAAATATTGAAGGGGTGCTTTATATGACAGAGTTACAAGATCAGTTTTTTGCAAGGTTAAACCTAAAGAAATAACAGACTGTGAGATTTGAGGACTTGAACAAAATAATTAGCGCAATTGCGTATGAAATTCCGTTTGAGAATTTAGATATCGTAACAGGTAATACGAAAGAAATTTCTAAAGAGAATTTACAAAAGAAAATACTAATGAGTTCCCGAGGTGGGCTTTGCTATGAAATGAATTCTATTCTATATTACTTATTAAAAGATTGTGGATTCGATGTGAAGTTGGCATTAGGCACAGTTTATAAAAGTGATTTAAATGTATGGGCTCTTGAAGAAGGCCATATTACAATCATTTTAAATTATGATTCAGTATCGTATTTAGCTGATGTAGGAATTGCTTCACTTGTACCTCTCACACTTGTACCGTTTACTGGTGAGATTGTTACTTCAAAAAATGGCGAATATCGTGTTAGGAGAAAAGATACAGATAAAGGAACTTATATTTTAGAAAGACGAGACACTCATTCGTGGCATGACCCACACGAAAAGATAGAATGGAAAGTATGTCATGCTTTTCGTACGGATCCTATTGATGAAACAACTTTAAATGAAGTTCAAAGAAAAGTCATAGAAGATGAGAATTCTAGTTTTAATAAAGGGCCGATTGCAGTAAAACTTACGCATTCTGGATATGTCTCTTTGACGAAAGATAGTTTGACTCAAGTAATGAATGGCCAAAAAAGGAAAAGTGTAATTACAGAGAATTACTATAGGAAGCTCTTACATGATATATTTAACATTGAAATGTAAACCCTACCTTTGCATTCAAAATAGAAATAATATGATCCTTAATGTAAAAGCGTCATGGTAAATAAATGAAAAACCAAACTATTTATTTGAAAAACGAATTAAATAAATGGTTTGGTTTGCACAGCAAGGTCATTCTCTTTTATGGTAATATAGGTACGATAAAAGTAACAATGAATAAAAAAGGAGTCTACTATGTCAGTTATCGATAAATTGAACCTTAGTAAATATAGTAATATGGTAGTGATTAATCAACCAAGCGATTATGCCCTTTTTACTGAACACGCAATTAAGTTATCTAAAGATCATGATGCTATTTTCATTTTTGTAGAAACAATTGATGAGATGGTGAAGTACACGCAACTTATTATTAATAAGCAAATATTACTCGAAAAAGGTTATTTATTTTTCGCTTATCCGAAAAAAGGTAGCACTCGTTATGAAACTTTTATTCACAGAGATGAAATATTTCCAGCAATGAACGTTGGAGAAGATGGATATGTAGGTAATAGTGATATTAAGTTCGCACGGATGGTAAGTATGGATGATGTCTTTACTGTCGTTGGTTTGAAACGCGAAAAAAAGAAAGTTAAAAAGACATCTGCTGCTAGTCAATGTGTTTCTGATTATGTAGAGAATATTAAAGATGTAGAAGCATTATTAGCTAATCACCCAAATGAACTTCAGTTTTATCAAAGTTTAACACCAGGCTATCAAAAAGATTGGGCACGCCACATATTCTCAGCAAAACAGCAACAGACACGTGAAAAGCGTGCGCAGCAAATGGTTGAAATCCTTTCACAAGGTTATAAATCAATTGATTTATTCCACAGAAAGAAGAAATAAAGAAGATTTAATAGTAAAACTAGGATATTCAAAAAGAGTGGAATTTTTTTAAAGTGTAGTTATAGGTACCGTAAGTCTAATTTTAAGATATAAAACATATTCTTGACCTCATCAAGAATATGTTTTTTTATGAACTTCCGTTTTCGATATCAAAATACATAATGATGACACAATTAATAGAAGAGAAAAGTTGAAAAAACATCTCCTTCAAGTATACTGAATATGATTCGGAATTTATGAGAGTGGCTTTTTACAGCACATAAAATGTGTAGAGCTCTCGTGCAGTAAATAGAATATAAAAGAATGAATAAGAAAAGGTGTTTGAAATGAAATCGTATATTGTAGTTGGAGCTGGAATTTTAGGGGCGTCTACTGCTTATCATCTCGCTAAAGAGGGAGCTCGTGTTACTTTGGTTGATCGCCAGGATTTAGGACAAGCAACGGATGCAGCAGCAGGAATTGTATGTCCATGGCTTTCACAACGGCGTAACAAAGCTTGGTATAAAATCGCGAAAGGTGGAGCGAAATATTACGCTTCTTTAATCCAGCAATTAGAAGAAGATGGTGAAATAGATACAGGTTATAATCGAGTAGGTGCTATTAGCTTACATACAGATGATAAAAAGTTAGATCAAATGGAGGAGCGAGCATATAAACGACGTGAGGATGCTCCTGAAATTGGCGAAATCACTCGTCTATCACCAGAGGAAACAAAAAAATTATTCCCGCCGTTATCGGAAGAATATGGAGCTGTGCATATAAGCGGTGCTGCTCGGGTAAATGGACGAGCACTTCGTCAATCTCTTGTAAATGCTGCGAAAAAACATGGTGCTCCCTTTATAAAGGGAGATGCTGTTTTAATTCATGAAAACAATTATGTTAAAGGTGTTCATGTAAATGGTGAAACAGTAACGGCAGATCAAGTAATTGTTACTGCAGGAGCATGGGCAAATGAGTTGTTAAAACCTCTTGGTGTTAACTTTCTTGTGACTTTCCAAAAAGCACAAATTGTTCATTTACATATGCCGAATACGAATACTGAAAATTGGCCAGTTGTTATGCCGCCAAACGATCAATATATTTTAACTTTTGAAGATGGCCGTGTAGTTGTAGGTGCAACACATGAAAATGATACTGGTCTTGATTATCGTGTTACAGCTGGTGGTTTGCATGAAGTATTTGATAAAGCGTTGTCTGTGGCACCAGGGTTAGAAAATAGTACGATGCTGGAAACAAGAGTTGGTTTTAGACCATTTACACCAGGTTTTCTTCCAGTCATTGGTCCGTTACCTAATTTTAAAGGTATACTAGTTGCGAACGGCCTAGGTGCTTCTGGATTAACAGCAGGTCCATACTTAGGTTCAGAACTTGCAAAACTTGCTCTTGACCAACCGATAGAATTGGATTTAAGTCATTATGATGTAGCTGGTGCACTTGAATAGTGATTAGATCTAGAAACAAAAAAAGATTAGGAATAGCTACCTAATCTTTTTTTGTTTCTTTTTATATTTGCAGAGGGAATTTTGAGCATTTTGGAGAAAAGCTATATTGATTGTAAATTTGAAATAGATAGCATGAAAATTATAAATCAATTACACATACAATTTTAGAGGATTAAGGAGTTGCCTTAAGTGTATAACGTTGAAATAAGAAGACCAATCATTGGTGATTATGAAGAGTTACATCAATTGTTTCATACAGTCATTATAGATACGTTTGCTGGAGAAGGTTTATCGGAGTTGGCTGGCGATATAGAAAATGAAATTGAAACTAAAAAACAGTACTTGAAATGTGACTTTGATAGCGATGGGAAAAATCGATATTTTTTGATCGCTGTAGACAAACATTGTAATAAAATTATCGGCACAATTGAATTTGGGCCATCTAGTAAACTGATTAATAATTGCACAGATGGCGCATTAAAAGACTTATATGAGATAGGGACTGTATTTATACTCCCGAATTACCAAAGACGCGGCATAGGTAATTTGCTTTTAAATGCGATTTTTCTTACCTTATTGGATAAAGGAATAAAAGAATTCTGTTTGGATAGCGGATATACTAACGCACAAAAAATATGGAAGAAAAAATTTGGAGAGCCTAACTTTTTGTTAAAGGATTATTGGGGCGAGGCGTATGATCATATGATTTGGAGAAAATGCATAAATGATATACCTATAATATTTAGTAGATAATGAAAGTTGTTTTAGCAAATCGATTGTATAAATTTAATTAAATTACATTTATAATCAACACGCATAGCTTTTTTTTCATACTTATGCTATTATTTACCTTTACTATAAAAGAGGACGTGAAGTAACTTGATTAAAATTGATTTACCTGCAGTTGATGTTTCTATAACAGAAAGAAAACAAGTAATAAAAGGCGATGAGCCAAGAATCACTCCAATTCATGGATTCATTGATTTCCACCTGTTTCCAAGAGATAAAGGCGGCATTTTTATGTTTTATAACATTAATGATGAACTTCTTTTTGTTGGGAAAGCACGTAAAATAAGACAACGCATTAAAAAACACTTTGAAGACAATGTTTCACCAATTCAAGCACATCGCGATGAAGTATACCGCATTGATGCATGTATTGTAGAAGATCCAATGGAAAGAGAAATTTACGAAACATATATTATTAATGCGTTTCAAGCGAAGTATAATGTTGATAAGGTATTTTATAAATAAAATAAGAGTAATTTAAAACATGATCTTAGTATTATATTAAGGTCATGTTTTTTTATTTAATAAAAAACATTTGATCCCCTTAGACTATTCGACAAAATATAACAATGCAAAAAATTGTTTTTTGCTATGATAAATAGGAAATTTATATATTGTGTTTATTGGGGGATAAAAAAGGATGTTGAAAAAATTTACTACATGTATTTTGGGTGGCGCTTTAGTATTTAACTTATCTGGGTGTGGAAGTACATCTGACAAAACTTCTTCTGAATCTAAAGAAACCACTTCTAAGCAAGAAGAAAAGAATGTGAAAACAAACGATACAACGAAAGGGAATACAGATTCGAAAAACACGGAACAAACAAAAGAAAAGACAAAAATAAAAGAAAAAGAGTATTCATTAAACAAAACTTTTAATACGCCAAAATTTGATGTAACTGTGAAAAGAGTTGTAGAAAGAGATAAGGTTGGTAAAGAAAGTATAGGGATCCAAGAGCCTGAAAATGGACATGTCTTTATTGTTATAGAGGTTGAAGGGAAAAATATCACAAACGAACCGATGAAATTAGCAGTTTTGCCATCAGTTGATTTAGTGGATGAAAATGATAATGCTTACCAAAGTGATGTGTGGGCAACTAGTAGTTATGAGGTTGAAAAAGGCGAGACCTCTACTATTAGTAAGGAATTAAAACCTGGTGATGTAAAGAGAGGAAATAAAGTTTATGTGATTAATAAAGAAAAGTTTGATACAGGTAAATGGTATGTTCTTGTTAATCATGAACATAAAGAACAAATTAAATAAAGTTTATGTTAAGAGGGTATATACCCTCTTTTTTTGTTGTTTGGAAAAGTCCTTAAATCTTGAATTCCTTTACCTTTCTTTTCTTTCATAACAGGTAAAAACAAACATATACTGGTACAAGCAAACAAGAAAGGAGACAATCATGAACTGGTTAGAAGCTTTTATATTAGGAATTATTCAGGGATTAACGGAATTTTTACCTATAAGCAGTACTGGACACTTGTATTTAGGAAGACATTTGTTCCATTTAGATGAAGCTGGGCTTTTTTTAGACACGATGCTGCATATTGGTACCCTGTTAGCGGTGTTTATTTATTATAAAAAAGAGTTTATCTATTTAATTAAAAATCCACTTTCAAAGCTTACATTTTTACTCATTGTTGGAACAATCCCAGCAGTTATAATTGGCTTATTATTTAAAGATTTCTTTGAAGAGATTTCAAAAACGGGTGTAACAATCGGATGGGAGTTTTTAGTGACAGGTTTGTTTTTATATATGGTAGAGAAACAAAAAAATGGACGTAAGAAAATGGATGACATTACATATCAAGATGCTTTTATTATTGGTTCGTTTCAAGCGTTTGCTATTTTTCCAGCAATCTCTCGTTCTGGTATGACGATTGTCGCAGCACTTTGGAGAAAATTAGATCGTGAAACAGCTGCATATTTTTCGTTTTTGTTATCTACTCCCGCTATTGTTGGAGCAATCATTTTACAGTCTGTAGACGTATTTCAAGGGAAAGCTGAAAGCATTTCAAGTACATCGTTAATCGTTGGCACCTTATCTGCTGCATTTTTTGGATATATTGCAGTATCTTGGATGATTCAATATTTAAAGCAGCATTCTCTTAAAGTATTTGCATATTATGTTTGGGCTCTAGGCATTATCATTTTAACTTTACAGTTCACTGGCGTATTTTAAGGAGAACGACCTTGAAAAAATACAGTCATGCAATAATCTTATTTTATGCTGAGTCTTGCTGGTGAACGTTATTAGATAAACAATGCTATTTTTAGCGGAATTACATGTTGATTCTTTGCTTAAATAGTACTTGTAATTAAGGTGAAAGACGAATAAATGTTGATAAAAAAATCCTGTTGCGCAATTTTATAGCAGGATTTTTTATTTTATGATTCTATTAATATGTCAGAAGAATAAAGAGGGAAATGAAAAATTTATTTTAGCATCATGAAAGTAGCGGAAATATCTTGCGGGAGGTAAAAAATGTTAGGAAAAGCAATCGTTATTGGTGGAAGTATAGCTGGGAAACTAGCAGCAAAAGCTTTATCTGATTATTTTCAAGAAGTAATAATTTTAGAAGCAGGCGAAGAATGGAATGAAAAAAGGCCTAGAAAAAGAGTACCTCAAAGCCATCATCCTCATGTGTTATTAAAAGGTGGTGAAGTAGCAATTGAGAAATTATTCCCGGCAATTATGAATCAATTAAAAGAAGATGGTGGTATCGAAAATAATTTTACTGGGGATTTGAAATGGCATCATTTTGGTTTATGGAAACAACCATTTATCGGAGAGTTGAATGCGGTTCAACAAAGTCGTCCTATGCTTGAGTGGCACATACAAAAAAGAATGAGTGAAGTAACTAATATTACAACAAAATATGAAACAATGGTTGAACAGTTGATAATAGATCGGCAGCATAACAAAATCTCTGGAGTAAAAGTGCGATGCGTGAAGACCGGAAATAAAGAAAATTTCCACGCAGAACTAGTTGTGGATGCAAGTGGATTTGGTTCGAAAACTATAGAATGGTTAGAAACACATGACATAGAAGTAAAAGAAGAAAAAGTATGGATTCAATTATTTTACGCGACTAGGGTATTCCGTCTAAAAAAGAATGAATATCCTGATTGGTGTAATTTACTTATTTCTCCTAGCTTTCCCGAAAATCCTTATGGCGCCTTTATTCAAACCATTGAAGACAATCGATATTTCGTGACTTTTAGCGGATACGCCAATGAAAATGCACCAAAAACAGATGAAGAATTTCTTGCATTTGCTCATAAGTTACCTGCACCAGATGTCATTCATTTTCTTGAACAAGCAGAGCCAATTACAGATATAAAAATACATAAGATTCCATACCAAATTCGTCGTCGATTCGATTTAGTGAAAAATATGCCAGAAGGATTTTTAGTAATTGGAGATGCTCACTGTCGCTTTGATCCAGTTTTTGGACAAGGAATTTCTGTCGCTGCTATGGAAGCTGAAGAATTACAAATGTGTTTAAAGAAGGGGAAAGTGCTAGAGAAAGATTTTACGCGTGACTTTTATAAGCGAATTTCAAAAATTATTGCAACGCCGTGGGAAATGGTTACTACAGAAGCTTTCCGTCACCCTAAGATAAAAGGAGAAAAGCCTTTTATACAACCATTTCAACAATGGTATACGAAAAAAATATACCAACTTTCCGCGAGTAATACAGACGTTTACATTCGTTTAGTTAGGGTCATGAACTTTATGCGTAGTCCCCTACATCTTCTTCATCCTAAGGTATGGCTTGCTATTTTTACAACTCGAAAAAATAAAGGAGGTTAATCTCATTACAAGCAGTAGGATTTTAACTATTAAATGGAGAATTTATAATAGATAATTGATTAAAAAGGAATGAGTCATGAATGGAAATATACATAGAAAAATTAAAGAAACAAGATGCAGAAGAATTGTTTGCTTTTGAGAGTTATAATAGAAATTTTTTTGAAAAGATGGTACCGAGTCGTGGTGATGATTACTATGTTTATGAGACGTTTCAATCTAAACATGATGAATTGTTAAAGGAACAAAAAGAAGGCACTTCCTACTTTTATCTCATACGGAATATGGAAAAAACAATTGTAGGTCGAATAAACTTAGTAGACATAGAGAAATATAGACAATTAGGATATCTTGGTTATCGTGTAGGAGAAGATTTTATTGGAAATGGAATTGCAACTAAGGCCGTCCAATTACTCTTAATTCAAGCAGCAAACCATCAGATTATCGAAATTCATGCAAAGACAACAAATAATAACATTGCTTCACAACTAGTATTAGAAAAAAGCGGCTTTTCACGTACGGCAATTGATAAAAAAGGTATAGAGTTAAATGGTCAAGAGATTAATTTCATTCATTACGTTTGGAAACATACTAAAGTATTATAAAAGAAATTTTAAAACAAAAGGGGAACAATACAATGCAGGACTTACGTTATCCAATTGGGAAGTTTACTTATGAAGGAAATATTACGGAGGAAATGGTAGAAAAGTGGATTCAAGAAATTGAAAATCTCCCTGCAAAACTAACAAAAGCAATTAACGGTTTAGATAAAGAACAGCTAGATACACCTTATCGAAAGGGTGGATGGACAGTACGGCAAGTTGTTCATCATGTTGTCGATAGTCATATGAATAGTTATATTCGTTTTAAGTTAGCTCTTACAGAAAATAACCCGACAATTAAACCATATATGGAAGAGAAATGGGCAGAGCTCCCTGATTCAAAATTACCTGTAGATGTTTCCCTTATATTATTAGATTCATTACATAAAAGATGGGTAAATGTATTAAGCTCTTTAGAGCAGACAGATCTTGAAAAAACTTTTAATCATCCTGAATCAGGTGAAACAAAACTGGAGGTAGCAATTGGATTATATGCATGGCACGGTCGACATCATACTGCACATATCACTTCTTTACGGGAGCGATTAGGGTGGTAAATGTTATGGAAATAACACTAGAAAGAGCAATAAGTTTTGATGCGGAATATATTTTCAATATTCAAGTACAAGTATTTAAACCCTTATTAGAAAAATATAAGGACTATAAAACGAATCCTGCTAATGAAACAATTGATAAAGTAATTACAAGAATAAACAATCCTAATGGTGGATTTTATAAAATATTAGTTAATCATACTCTTGCGGGGGCTATTTGTATATTTTGGAAAGAAAAGACAACGGAATTTTGGATAAGCCCTATGTTTATCCTGCCTATTTATCAAGGGAAAGGGGTAGCCCAGGAAGTACTCGTTTTAATAGAGAAGATGTTCCCACAAGCAACTAGTTGGGAATTAGCTACCATTTTAGAAGAAGAACGTAATTGTTATCTGTATGAAAAAGTGGGCTACATTCAGACGGGGTTAAGAAAGAAGTTGAATGATAATACAACACTTGTTTATTATAAGAAAATATTATAAAAATAGGTTTTAAAAGGATAGATACAACAGAGTATATCTGTATTATCTATCCCTTTATTTTGGTCCTATATAATACAATGCTGCGAAGTTTTTTGTATTTTTAAAACAAAGCAATGCATGTTGTTCCAAAAAACACGGGGTTATAACTTTTGTTTTTGTATAAAAATGCAAAGGTGTTATTTTGTTGTATATTTTACTAATGCTTTTTGAACGCTTAAAATACTGTCATCACTTTTAAATTCCTTTGTAATCGGTTCATGCATACTAGATACCCAAATTTTAAGTTCTGCATCTAAATCAAAATGACCTGCTGTTTCAATGCTAAATTGTGTAATGCTTTTATATGGAATAGAATGATATTCTGTTTTCTTACCAGTTACTCCTTGTTTATCTACTAAAATCATTCGTCGATTTGTAAATACAATTAAATCTCGAATCAATTTATACGCATACTCAACTTGTTCATCATCAAGCATAATCTTCTGTAAGTCACGCTCAACATTTTCTGTACTCGTATCAGATGCATTTCGGAAAATACCACTAAATAAACCCATATAAAATTCCTCCTTTATGATCTGTGGAATGAGTTTCTTTTATTGTATCATGTTATAGACTAAGAGATTCTTACAATGCAGCAAGAGCTTTTTTAAGCAAATGCAATGAATTTATTGATACTTCATCATAATATCTTGTGCTAAAATATAAGTGTTTAGAAAATCAAGAAACAAATATAGAGGGATTATAAATGAAAAATATCGGTTTAGTATTAGAAGGCGGAGGCATGAAAGGGTTATATACAGCAGGGGTACTTGAGTACTTTATGGAAAATGATTTGTTTTTCCCATATGTAGTTGGAGTATCGGCAGGAGCATGCATGGGTGCAACTTATTTATCGCGTCAAAAAGGAAGGAATAAAAAAGTAAATACAGAGTTAGTATCTGATCATCGTTATATATCTTATCGAAACTTAATACGAAAAAGAGAATTGTTTGGTATGGACTTTCTTTTTGATGAAGTGCCTAATAAAATTGTACCATTTGACTTTCAAACTTTTTTATATGCAAATGAGCAATTTGTAATCGGCACAACAGATTGCGAGACAGGACAAGCTGTTTATTATAATAAGCAAGAGCATGGGAATGATATATTGAAAATTATTCGCGCATCAAGTTCTGTTCCATTTATTGCTCCAGCTGTGGACTATGATGGTAAAAAACTTTTAGATGGGGGAATCATTGATCCTATCCCTGTTCGAAAGGCACAAATAGATGGATTTCAAAAAAACATTGTTATTATGACAAAGCCAAAAGGATATGAGAAAAAGCGTAATAAGTTTTCACCAATGGCAAAATATTTATATAGACGATATCCGAAAGTCTCTAAGCTTTTAGTAGATCATTATCGGTTTTATAATGAGAGCATTTCATACATGTCTTCAGATGAACAAAAAGAAAACTTTTTTGTAATTCAACCAAGCATGCAGCTTCCTGTTAGTGGGATTGAAAGAAATAAGGACAAGCTTGTTAATTTATATAATCTTGGGTATCAGGATGCAAAGAATCAGTATGAGCAGTTATTAGAATGGATAGAGAAATAATAACTATAGGGGTGAACAGTGGATACTAGGCAACAGTACGTAAATTATCACTTTACTATCTTGATAAATAAGAATGTAAACACACAGACTATATTGTTTGTGTGTTTTTGTTCATAAAATATACAACATTAGTACCCTGTTTATATAGGGATTTATTTACAAAAAAAGAAGTACTAATATACTGCGGTGGAGGAGGGAAAAGGAATGAAGTCAATACTAAGCCCCAAAATAACAGAGCTTACAGATCAATTAAGCAATGGAGATACACGAGCTTTTCATACATTTTTAGATGAACTCAAAGCAAATGAGACGCCACTTATAGAAACTTGTCCAATGAATAATCAGTATCATCTTATTACTTACATATGGCTAGGCGATAAAGACACAGAAAATATTTATGTATTTGGTAGTTATCCTGGTTGGGATCTTCATTCTAATCGACTAGAACGGCTTTCAGACACGAATTTATGGTACAAAACATTTAGAACGAACAAAAAGTTTATTTCTACCTATCACTTTTCAGTTAATGATTATTTTGAACAAAATTGGATAGCGCGTAGTGAACAGTATCAGTTAGATCCATTTAACAGTCATATATTCGGAGAAGGAACAGATAGAGCAGCTGTTTTAGAAATAGGAATGGAAATGCAGTACGATAAAAGATTTCCTAAAAATTATAATCCTCAGGGAAAAGTTGAAACATATTCTTTTTACAGTTCTGTTTTAGGCAATACACGAAAGATATATATTTACACACCTCATGATTATTCTCTTACATCAAGCCTTCAAAATCTTATCCTCACATTTGATGGAAACTCATTTATGCAAAATCTTTCAGCACCAGCAACACTCAATCATCTCATTCATAAACAAGAAATACCTTCGTGTATTGTTGTTGGAATTGAACACGTAGATCGATTAAATGAGCTTACTTATAACGACAAGATGAATGCATTTTTAATAGAAGAGCTACTTCCTTGGATTCAAACAAAATATCATGTATATAAGGATCCGGCGCATGCAACAATTGCTGGTTTAAGTTTAGGTGGCCTAGCGGCGTTTTATGCAGCACTTCAGAATCCTCATGTTTTCGGAAATGTGCTGTCATTGTCAGGTTCTGTACATTGGAAAAAGGACGGGTATGAAGAAAAACTTCCTTGGATGGAGAAACAATTTTTATCAATTAGTAATACGCTGAGCTTACGTATGTATATGGCAGCTGGAACTCTTGAGAACGAACCGCTGTTACAAGCCAATAGGAGCCTGTATAAGACGCTTAGAGAAAAAGAATACCAAATTACCTATAGTGAGTTTCAAGGCGGTCACGACGAGATTTGGTGGCGAGAGCAACTTGCTGAAGGTTTATTAGCATTAAATAATTCAAGATCGTTATCTTAAAAAGAAATGAGGAGGTAAAATATGAATCAAAAGCATTTAGATAAAGAGTTAAAAAAACAAGAGATTTTAGTAAAGGATGAGAAGGTTTGGGATTTCACGTATGAAGATCATATTAGTTCTATCGTTAAGCGGGCAGAAAAATCAGGAGCTTTTGATGACCTACCTGGCAAGGGGAAACCACTTAATATTGATAAAAGTCTTTCGTATAATCCTGAAAAACAACTTTATAAAACATTGAAAGATAATCATGTTTTACCTAGGTGGATTGAGCTTTCGAAAGAAATTGATTATTTAAAGGAAAAGCTGAAAGAGATTATAGATTCTAAAGAAGCAGCAAAGCTAGTTCGGACTATTAATAAAAAAGTTTTGGAACATAACCTTTTGTGCCCAGCATCTGCACAAAAAATGAGAGTGAAAACGGATTTTTAGTATTTTTCAATAAGCCTATTTCTTGTTATATAATTAAAATAGGCTTATTTCATATATTATGCAAAGGAGGAGTAGAGGGTGACAAATACATACCATTTACAAATACCAAGGCAGCTAGAACAGTATAGAGGCATTCTGGAAGAAAGCGCAAAACCCTATATAAAAATTACAGGAGAACTAGGTGAAACAACTTTATTTGAAAGTAAATTTGGTGGGTATCCGTATGTACCTATTCATCATGAGCATCCAAAGGATTCGAATATTATTTATCATGCAGAATTAACGCAAGATGAAACTCGAATTGTAACGGATTTTAGCTACTTAAATGCTATTGATTCAGAGAATTTTATTGTACCTAGAGCAGCAAAGTTAAGGTTTGAAGCAGGTTATCAACCTGTAACACTAGGAGATTATCGATTTGAAGAGTTTTTTAGAGATGCAATTCATTTAGAAGAAATCGATGACGATAGCGTAGAAATGGAATTTCATAGATTGTACAATAAACGCTTTGAAAGCCAAGGGCATAAAAGTGGAGGATATCCATTCTTTACACAAACGGATCCAAGAGAATGGGAAGAAACCTATCAAGAACATAACATCTTATTGCTACAAATCGATACAGATGATTCTCTAGGAATTATGTGGGGAGATTGCGGCATTGCTAACTTTTTTATACGAAAAGAAGATCTACTAAACCTAAACTTTTCAAATGTACTTTATAATTGGGATTGCTGTTAAGTCTAAAAACACCTTTAATATAGCGGAAAATAGGGAAGAGGGGTTGAAGTATTTCGCTATATCTGTGTGAATTACCGGTTATAGCAAGAATCTTAGTGTGAAATCACAATTTTAAAACTTATGTACGTAGTTACATGAATAAAAAGTCAATATAATTTACAAAAAGAAATATAAACCAATATAAAAATTCTTCCTAAAAAATAGGGGGAATTTTTATAGGAATAGTATCGGGTTATGTTAACTAAGATAAAAAATACAACGCAATAAACAACTTGTTATAGATAAACCCTAAATTTAACCATATTAAGAAAATAAGATGTAATTATAAGGAAATGTATAATAGATGATGAAAAACTTAAATGCGCACGCGGAAACAATGTAATAACAAAAAAATTTTTAACGAATTACGTAATAAATTTTTGTTCATCAATGTTTTTGTATGTTGTAAACTCAGCAAAATTTTTATTCTAAAAATGCTGTAGAGAAATTTAATCCTAAATTTACTATAAAATCTATAAAAATTTAAATAAGTAATATGTAAAGCCGATTTCATCAAAAATATCCGTTTCATCTCATTTTGTATAGTATACTTGTGTTTAGAGACAGGGAAACACTTCTTCTGTATAACTACCTATAATATATATTATGTTAACTGTTAAAATGAAAATAACTTACTTTTTGTTTCATTCCCCCTTTTTTGCTATTATTTAACGAAAAAAAGATTAGTGTTAGAATGCAGCATTCACACTAATCTTTAAACGGAATTTTAATTTGAATGTATTTGTTCAAAGTGATTTTTGAATTCTAAATCATTTTTTAACCAGCTTTTAAATGTCGCTTTGCTCATATTAAGATATTCGCAAGACTTATTTATACAATTGTGTTGCTTATATTGTATGAGAAAATCATTTTTCCTTTGAGCAACTGCTGTTTTTGTTCTTTTTAATTTTCTATCATGTAAAAGTTTAATTGTTTTTCGACCGCTGAGGATTACACGAAAATGCGTTTTTTTATTTATAAAGTTTGGTTTGAGATTTTGTTCTTGTAAGGTTTGGATTAAAGAATTCACATAGCCATCTCCATCAAAATATCCCTTAATAAAATGATGCAGATACTCTTTTGGGACAAATGGGAATTGTAAATCATATGATTTACAAGGCATGATTCCGTGTAAGTCCATGAGATCGTTTTTCATGATTTTGCTATTTAGATTCAACATATAAACGCCAGTATTCTTGTTTTGGTATAACGGCTGGTTTGAATTGAGTTCTATTTTTATATCTTCTAAGATTCTGGAGTCTTTTTGAGAAATGCTTACAGTTTGATTATCTTTTGTAATGACACCATCTGCAATGAAAAACCCTAAAATATATGCCATATTATTAGACCAATGTTTAAAGTAATCTTCATTTAAATTATATTTTCGTTTCCAACTCCCTCTTGCTCTTCTTTCAACCTTGTTATCTGCTAAGATCATACGAATATATCTAGGAGAAACATTAGCTAATTTCGCAATATTTGATGTGCTCTCCCCTTCTAAATAAAGTTTAATCATTTCTGCTTTTTTCAGTGTGCATTTAGACTTCTTTTTACTCCTTTCAAAGATATAAATTAAGTGCTACGCCCCTTCCTCTATATCATATAAAAGAACGAACGTTCTATCTATTATCTACCGAAATCAATCGTAGCGTTTTTATTCAATATAAACCTGATATCCTCCCTTCTTTCTGCTGCTATCTGCTCTTCCTGTACTTTACATTTGTTCTATTTTTGTGACAGCTATGTAGCATTTTTCCTAGAGTTCTCTTCCGACGGTTCTTTTTACACCGTTTAATTTATAGAATTTTTAAATTTAATAGAATTATCACCCTTTTCTTTTTGATTTATATAAACTCCATCCTTTAGTATAAATATATAAATCTAATTGTTCCTATTTTGTTTAAATGAATCCTAGCTGATTAGATTTATGTGATAAGGTTTATAAAAATTTAGGAGGGGTATGTGTGTTTTCGAAATGGAAAAAAGGATTTGTAACTACTTTATTTGCATTAACAACGTTTTCGACAATCGTATCTGCTGAAGAATTACCTGCAGATCAACAAAAATGGCAGAAATGGGTTGGTGAACATGCGGTCAAATTGCAGGAACCAACTGCTAGTTCTAATGAGGATTTGTCATTTTTAAAGCAAACCTTACAAGATAAACGTATTGTCTTACTAGGTGAGTCTACTCATGGTTCAACAGAAATGAATCAATTAAAGGTTCGAATGATTAAGTATTTACATGAAGAAATGGGTTATGATGTACTTGCGTTTGAATCAGGATTTGCGGAAGCGAATTCCGTATATCAAAACTTAGATGATTTAACAGCTGAGCAAGCCATGAAAAAATCTATTTTTGGCAATTGGTTCACAAAAGATGTAGAAGAATTATTTCAATACATAAAAGAACAAAAAGAAAAAGGAACGCCCCTTATTTTAACAGGGTTTGACATACAAATACCGTGGAATGCTTCTACTGCTACATTTGCAACTTCTGCAAATGAATGGATTGGAAAATTAAATCCGGAAATAGGAAAACAACTTGTAGAAACAGAAGAAGAAATTGTGAAATACCGTTCCGTTTCTACTTATGAAGAATTTCAAACAATGCAGTCCTCCCTTTTACGTAAATATGAAAAAGTAAAAGAATTTATCCAACAGCATTCGAATGATTTAAAACAAGTAGCGCCTAAAGCATCATATGATGTAAATCTTCTGGAAAAATCAGTTAGCATTCGAATCGGTACGCTTAAAACATATATTCCAACTGAAGTGAAAGGAATTTTCATATTACTCACGCGATCAAAAAATGGGAAAAAATTTAGCGTGGTTAAGTGAAATACAATTTAAGAACAATAAAATAATTGTGTGGGGACATAATTATCATATACGAAAACAGAACGCTAAAATGTTAAAAGCAGATCCTTATCCAATTCCATTTCCAAATATGATGGATGTTATGCCAAAATACTTGAAAGATCAAATGTATTCTGTGGGATTATATGCGTATAGCGGGAGCAGTTTAGGTTCGAATAACAATGGCCCTTTTCCTGTAAATGAAAAACATGCAGCTAATAGTATCGAAGAAATTTTGAAATCTGCGCAACATCCGCATTTAAAAGGTGAAGAAAATCGTCCTGAAACCTCTTGGATGTATATGCCAATTATCGGACTGCATTGGGGACAAAAGGAAGAAATCATGATTCCTAACCAACAATATGATGGTATTCTATGGTTAGAGCATATTACACCTTCTCAGATTAAATAAAATAAAAAGCGCACCAAGAAAATGGATGGTGCGCTTTTTATTTTATATGGTCACTAGAAGATATATTTTTCTTTAACCAATCTTCTTTATGAAGGATATAGTGATTTTCTATAAAGCTCTTCTCCCTCCTTTTATGTCTTAGGATGTTAAACAAATCATTCATGTATAGCAAACACGCATAACTATTTTAACTATCGTATGTAAATTATACACTTTTTATTTTATCTAAAACTTATTTTATGAAATTATTAGTTTAAATGTATTCTGCTTAAAATGAACAAGAAAAGACACCTTATATAGGTGTCTAAGAATCTTATGTATCATACAAATCAAATGGAATTATTCTTTTTTCTCTTCATCTGTCTTCCCGTAAGCGAAAATCTCAAAAACGAATTCACATAGACCAACTACGACTTCCCCAATTACTTCGTGCATTTTCCCACACTCCTTTTTTATAAATCTATCTTAAGTATATGAGTGGGATGTTTTTAAGTGCTATTGGAGAAGGTGACATAAACATTACAAATTTGTAATGTTACTCTAGTTTAAATGACACCAAATTTCTTTAACGCGTAAGATATTCCTCCTTCGCTTGCTCTTTTGGTAACGAAGTCTGCTTTTTGTTTTAACGTATCTTCTCCATTTCCCATGGCAATTCCCAAACCCACATACTCCAACATGTCGATATCATTTCCGCCGTCACCGAAAGCAATGGCTTCGGATTTGCAAAAGTTGAGATGCTCCAATACTTTTTTAATCGCAGCTGATTTGGATACTTCCGTTTCTTCAAGTACATTCATTACGTAGCCATGAAAACGCTCGAATCTAAGTTTTGAAAATCTATCTAGAAATTTTTGCGCTTCACTGTCGTCCGCATACAAACATATACAGTAAATTTCGTCTGATAGAGATTTCATTTTTTCGGGATATTGTGTAAGGTTCAAAGTTTCTTTTAATGCCCCCATGACCCGCTCATCATCGGAACCCATGCCGTTCATCGTAAATAGCTTGGTAAAATAAGAAACACCGTGTCCGTTCAACTCAGCAAAAGCAGAAACATCTTGAACTGTTTCTGTTGATAGTACTGATTTATGTATAACCTTCTCGTTACATGTTATAAGCGCATCATTAGCAGAAATAAACGTATCAATGCCCATAGTCTTAAACTCTTCGCACAAATTGTACGGTCTTCCTGTTGTAACTACAACTTTTAATCCTCTCTCGATTAATTTCTCAAGTGCTTCTTTTGTGCTTAACGGTATACTTCTATCCACTTCGCTTAATAGGGTGCCATCAACATCAAAAAATACAATTTTGTACATATGTAATCCCTCCCTTGTTAAATTGCGCTATCTTTATACAATAACTAATAGTGTACTTTTTACAAACATCTCAAAATACGTTCTACACTCAACTAAAATGAAGCAGTTTAAGCGTTTTTTCAAAACATGGAGTTCTTCTTTCGTACGGGCCTTTTACTAAACTATGTTCTAATATATGATGTTCATTGAGCATTTTAGGTAGAAAGTGAGGTATCATCGCCCCTACCCCATAATTATACTCACTAAGTATCCATGACACGCCTTTCCAGTCTAAAATTCCTTCGGCTGTCTTTTTAGGAGTTTCGTAGTAAAAGTCATTAGGCACATCTACTACATACGCATACATGCCACCTGAATATGTATGATCCATTTCCCATGTTATGATACCTTTGAACTGGATTTGATTTCTTTTGATATCGATATCTGTTTCTTCTTTTATTTCACAAATTGCGCTTTCTAATGGCGTTTCTCCGCTCTCTATTTTTCCGCCTACTCCGTTCCATAATCCTTTAGCAGGGGCGTATTCTTTGTTTAACATGAGTATCTCATCATTTCTTTTAATAAAACATAGTTTCTAATTTTAATATAAAGCAACCATTACTTATATAATCGTATAGTCATCAAAATATTGATCGATACTTTTTAGTTTCTCTACTTTAAAATTTATAATAGCAAAAGAACTCTCATGTAAATGTAACTTTTCATCTAAGGTAATAATGTTGCCGTCTGTATCAATCAATATGAACGAATAAACACCCTCTATAGTAGCTGTTACTTTTCCTAACGCTTTTTTATCCAACCATATAGATAATCCTGCAAACAAAGAAGCAGTAACAAACACTTTGTTATCTATTAATTCAAATTTAATATAGTCTGGACTGTCAATATCAAATAGTTCAACGTAATTACATTCCGAATTCTCGTATTCTTTTGTATAATAATCAATAAAACTACTAATAAACATTTCTTTGTTATTCAAATTTTCTAGTATTTCTCCGCTTTCATTCAGTATAAATTCCTCAAGTTTTTCGCTTGAAAGTATTTCGTTATATATTTGCAATGAAACCGCATAAAAAGAAAAGACTTAGAAAGAAAAAACGTAATCGAAAAACATTTAAGCAAATTGTATTTCAATGCTGGATCAATATTAAGAAGTTTTTTAAAGTATTGTTTGTTTTAGTGCTTTTTGGCGCGTTTTGGGGATCTTGTTATTACATATTTGATAAAGTATCGAATCGGGAATTTACAGTTCATCTTGTTTTCGCTTTTGTAATCTGTTTTGTGTTGTCCTATATTCTAGGGCATATTATCAGCAAAGTTAAGGACTGGAATTTTTCAAATGCAGATGTAAATTTTGATGGAGATATTGGAGGTTGTTTACTAACTCTTATTTTATTTCTATCATTCTTGTTATTATTTGGTGTAACGTACTTAGGTGTGAACTACATTATTTATAAAATAATTGGAAATAAAAAATTTAATTCCTTCTCAAAAGAGCCCTAATGTTCATTTAGGGCTCTTTTCTATACAGAACACATGCAAAATGTTAAGCTATTTTTCGATATAACTTTTGTGTTTCTTTCTTTTTCTCCTTGCTTGGTGGTCGAATTAAAATGGAGATAATAAAGGATACAATACATAGTATACCGATTGTAATAAAAGTTGGTTGAAATCCGCCTAACAGCGCTCCGATAAATGAACCTGCGAGTGCACCAAAGCCAAAACCTTGATATACAATTCCATAATTTGTACTATGATTTTTTAAACCGAAGAAATCACCCACAATTGCTGGGAATATGGTAATATTTCCTCCAAAACAAAATGCGACACTTGCAACACAAGTAAAATAAATAGCGTAGTTTAAATTCATAAAACTCAGTGTAAAAACAGATAAGCCAATTACAATAAAAGTTGCTGAAACAATTTTTAATCGACCTATTTTATCTGATAATGTCCCAAGAACAATTCGGCCAACAGTATTAAAAACCGCAATCATTGCAACGGCATTAGCTGCGGTTGCTACACTAAGTCCTACGAGTTGAACTCCGATATCTTTTACCATACCGATTAAATAGAGGCCACTCATACATGATGTAAATAACATAAAAAACAATAAATAAACTTGTTTTGTGCGTAACATTTCTTTCGTTGAGTAATCATTACTTAAAGTTTCAGATACTGTTTCATTCGTAGCAGCTTCACGTAAGAAGAAAGATCCCGCAAGTATTACAATCAAAACGATTATGCCCCAATATAAAAAAGCTTCCGATACACCAACTGTATCAATTAACTTTCCATTTACGTATTTAAAAATTAAGCTCCCCATTCCGTATGCTGAGACTGATATACCAGAAATGAGACCTTTACGATTTGGAAACCATTTAATTAAATTTGATAATGATGTGATATAGGCTGTACCATCTGCATAACCTACCACGACACCAGCTAGTAAATAAAGAAGTGGTAATGAGGAGACTTGTGAGCTAAGTATTAATCCAACTCCAAGAACAATTCCTGCGGTTGCGATAAGTTTACGAAGCCCCATCTTTCGTTGTAATTTACCTGCAAATAAAGTTGAAAATGATAAAGAAAAGCTGGTAATTGAGAAAGTTATCGCTACAGTATGAAGTTCCCAACCGAATTTACTTACTAAAGGTTGATTAAACAAACTCCATGTATAAATCGTTCCAAGGCCAATTTGCACAATGATTGTGCCTAGGACAATCAGCCATGGATTTACAGATGCTTGTTTCATGCGAACTGTCCCTTTCTTATCATGACATGTTTTATCACAATTTAGTATATCCGTGATGAAATACAAGATACTAATTTAAAACTGGAAATTAAATTGGAGTCATTGTACAAAATAAACAAAAAGACACTTCGTTAAGAAGTGCCTTTTTGTCAATTAGATTATATACGGGTTTATTGTAAAAAGCTGTGTTAAGATAAGACATTTTCAAATGCTTATATACATTATAGTACCAAATGATGTCTTTATTTTTATGGGGCTTAAGATGTATTTTTCTTTCATAAAAAAGTCTTATAAAAAACAAAAATTAATATTCGATTTCCTCATAATCTTTTGGTTGTGGAACAGTTTGCATATTTGCAGCATCTTTTGGATCGCTATATATAGCGTTCTGCTCAACACTTGTGTCGTTGATGTTTTGTTTTTTACTTTTATTCGTTTGTTTTTTCATAAGGGTTCACTCCTTTTCTTTATAAAAGTAGTTATACCCCAATTCAAATATTTTTACAGGTATGTAAAAGATGATTTCGCGAATGTATCAGCGACTAAATTGCTGAATTCTCGTAAATAATACAGATAGTTGTCTCCTCCATAGTTATATCTTTTGTTATACATTTTGGCAACGACAACATTATACTTGGGAATGACTAAAATGGTGGGTCCTGTAATGCCTAATATTTGATACGAGCCTTTAGGTACCCTTTCTCCAAGCTCGCTTTGTATAGCGGGTGTGTTTTGAACAAACCAGAAGCATCCGTTTTGTGGTAAGTCCGTGTTTTCGTATTCTGGACTTTGAAGACTTGTTGCAATTTTAATAACCTCTTTCGGTACGATTTGTTTTCCATTTATGTATCCTTCATTTAAATGTAAATTTCCCCAATAGGCGAATTCTCTAGCAGAAACAAAAAGGTTTTTTTCCGTTCCATCATCTAATATTCCAGTACTGCATATTGCTTCTTCATGAGGATTTACTATTACCTTTACCAAATTCTCATGATACTTTTTTCTCCATCCTGTTTCTTTAAAACCTGCAGGTATAAAGATACGTTCTTTTAATAACGCAGGAAAACTTTTATTATATAGTTGATAAATAAGATGGGTCATCATACGTACGTTAATATCTCGATATGCCCACCCTTGTCCAGGTTCGAATTCTCGATAAATAGTTCCGTCTACTTTTTCATTTAAACCATGTGAATGGGTTACTAAATGCCTTAATGTTGTTTTACCAAGTAAATTTGTATCATAGTCTTTAAAATAATCAGCTGCGTAATCGTCGAGATGCTTTATTTTCCCTTCATATAGTGCATAAGCAACCGCTAAACCTAAGTAACTCTTTCTAGCGGAAGCAACATTAAATTGTGAAGACGCTGTTATAGTAGCACTGTTTTCAGTATTAGAATGATTTCCACTATAATGTTCAAGTACCACTTCATTATCTTTCATAATAAAAAGTGCTGCTGCAGAACTATGATTCCGTTCTTTTATATCTTCTACCCATGAAACTAATTTTTGGTATGTATGCAATGTCTCATTCACCTCTGTATGAAATTCTATATCAAATATTAATTTCGATGAAAATAGAAGATGTCCTTTTATTTGTTAAATTCACAAAATGAAAGAAAAGTGTCTCTACACTCTGAACATGTACATACACCTTTCTTTCATACAATAACTTCATTTATGTTACAAAGTTAAATGAACCACCAGCTCCAGCAGCTAAAGCAGCCGCCGCCGCACCCGCCGCACCCTGCACAGCCGAAACAGCCGAAACAACGTCCGCCGAAACCACCACAACGTCCGCCGCAACGTCCGCAGCCGCCGCAGCGACGAGCATCTTCTTGTGCATAATAATATGGATATTGATTTTGATTATCCCAGTACACAACATTTCCAGGGTGATAATCATTTAGATTCAATGATTGCAGTTCTTGTTGAAATTCATTCATTTTAATGACCTCCGTTTATAAATTAAAGCTTCTATCCAGCATAATTCATCGGTGCTTTTCTATAGGTATTGCTTGTTTAATCGGTGTAATAAACAGCAATACCTATAAGCTAGAAACTAATTTCGATACGTACAACAACAAAATATGAGGTTTTACTGGGTGATGTACCTTGTTCGATTGCCTATTTTTAGATAGCTTGTATGATGGATTCATTTTTATAAACGATATGAAATTGAACAATAGTATTTAAATTCATATGAATTTCTCATTTGTAAATATAGGAGGAAATCTTACATTCTTTGTAGGAACATGGGCTGAGGTTTATTTCTTTCATACAATCGAGGCGAATCAGTTATTTTACTTGATCGGGATTATAGCTTTCTTTAGTGGTTATTAAGAATAAGCTGAGTACCTATGCAGTACTTTTATTAACATTTAAGTACCCAATATCCATCCTTAATACTTTATAAATTGCTAATCCAACAATTTGATAAATCCTCTTTTTGTACCTTTTCTATTAATCTTTGAACAGAAGGTTCAGGCATTATTTTATATGTAATTAGATTTTTATTATTGGGGATGATCCAATGAAAAGCCAGGTGAGACTCTTTAGAAATCGGTGGTATATCACTATGTAGGTCGTTACTATCGACTTCGAAAACATGATTCATTTCATAATGAAGCGTCTCGCTATCTTGCCACTGATTTTCAATCACTCCTAAAAAGCGCTTAACTTCACAATCGATCCCTATTTCTTCTTTAAGTTCTCGAATTAATGCGCATTCTGCAGGTTCTCCAAATTCAACATGACCACCTGGTAGAAAAGAGTGATGCCCTTTGTAATTTGCTATTAAAAGCCTTTTATCTTTTATAATTATCCCTCTTACAATATGATGAAATTTTGTTTTCAATTAAGATTTCCCTCCTTTTGTAGTAACATAGCATGTATTCTCATTAAGTCTTTATTATTATTTTTTGTTTTTCTAGAACTATCGTGAATAGATTTTGAATACACCTTTAAGTAATCTTTAAAAAATGAAATTACAATACTAACTTCATGTTTTTTGAAAGTGATATCCTCCGAGAATATTAAACTTGTCCAAAATGTTCATTTAGTAGTGGCATGATATAAATCATGGGTGTTTCGTAAGGGTGAATTCGATTAATTATGGTAAGTGTGTCTTTTACAATGTCTTGTTTACACCTTATTTCGACTTTACATTCTTGCCCTTCACATATTTGACCGATTTCTCCATCAAAAGGTGTTGCATTATCTAACGGTCTCCAGTACCCTTTAACTGTGCTGTAAGATAGACAGTTATCGTAATTTCCGACCTTACAAGCGTGAATGTTATTTAATTCATCTCGTAGAGTTTCAATATATTCCTCTGGGATAAATATTTCGATTTTTACTTCATTAAATTCCATGCGCTAGATCACAACCTTTTCTAAATAAAAGTTAGACATATAAACGATATACTTGCTCTTCGTCATAAACATAATCAAGTTTTTTAAATCCATAACCTTCATATAACCTCTTTGCAATAATATTCTCTTTATGTACAGTTAATCGAATCTCCTTACATTCCGTAAATTCATTTGTAATCCATTTAATCATTTCAGCTAAAGCAGTTTTACCATATCCTTTTCTTTGATGATGCTCATCAATCATAAATCCGTTAATCCAATACATGTCCGATGTATTTGGTTCGAATGCATGCATAATGAATCCAATCATACTATCGTCATCATATATGGCTAATGGAATGTATTCGACATTTTCACCATCCGGCTTAATATATACTTTCGCAAGTGATACTGCTACTGGTGGTACAAATGTAGTTTGTTTCTTCGATACTTGTAATTTCAGTGCTTCTTCCCAGTTATCTCTTGTTATTATTTTTAATTGGATATTCATCGTATGGACTCCTTTTTGAATAACAAATTTATATTCGCTTCATGTATTTCAATCAGCAGATATACATCTTTCTAGAATATCGATGGATGAGTGTGGTATCGTACCAAGCGATTTGTCTAGACGAAGTAAATATAATAAAACGAAAAACATTTTATATTCTATCCCTTGTTTTCACAACCCAACAGGTGTCTTAATGTTGGAAAGTCGACGGAAAGAACTTATGAATGTTTGTGAAAAAGAACAACTTCCTATTATTGAAGATGATATTTATCGTGAATTATGGATTGATGAACTACCTCCACTACCATTAAAGGCAATGGATCAAAATGGGCATGTATTGTATGTCGGTAGCTTATCGAAAACACTTAGTCCTGGATTAAGAATTGGATGGGTAATTGGTCCAGAATCTGTGATTGAAAGATTATCAGACATAAAAATGCAAACAGATTATGGATCTAGTTCATTATCACAAAGAGTTGCTGCTGAATGGTTGTCTAGTGGTTTATATCAAAAACATGTAGCGTCCGTGAGATTGCAGCTGAAAGAACGAAGAAAAATCATGATACAAGCGCTGGACCTGTATTGTAAAGACATCGCAACATGGAATGCCCCTAGCGGAGGATTGTTTATATGGTTAAAGATACAACCTAAAATTTCAATGAAAAAACTATTTTCAAAAGCATTATCTAAAGGGATTCTTCTTAACCCAGGGCGTATTTATGAAGAGGAATCTGATCAACATATTCGTTTATCGTATGGCTATGTACCTGTCCAAGATCTTACGCAAGGAATCTATCAGATAAGTCAAATTGTTAGGGAATTAATAGAACCATAGAAAAGTCCTCTTCATTTAAGGAAGAGGACTTTCAAGCGGGTACTCATACATTCATATGTTAGGTGTTGACAACTTCCTGATACATTCTTCTCTACCTTTTCATAAACTGTCCAAATCAAATCTTTGAGTTAACTTATAATTGTTTAACCATATTGGTATATAAGAAAGATGAAAATACTTTTGAAATTTCCAATTTAATTAGATTCTATTTGTTCTTCTATTACAAGTAGTAATTCCCACTTTTTCTTTTTAGTTTATATAAAGCGTCTTATTCAAAATCCCTTTTACAAAATCAGTTTTAGCTTCACAATAACCATCAATATTATATCGATAGTTCTCAGCTAATTGATATTTCAGTTCTTCATATTCTTTCCGTGCACCCTCATTTGCTGATAAATAATCCCGTAAAGCGACATGTTCTAAATAGCCTTTCCCATCCTTCGGGCAGACATAGAGGTGGTATTTCATAAAATTATCTTCATTATTTCTTTGAAAAGCTTCACGTCCTTCAACACCTAGATCTCCTTGATGGTGATAACCTTCTTTTTCTAATCGTTCTATAATGTCAGGTAATAGATCGTAACTTTCTATAACTACATCAATATCAATAATTGGTTTTGCTGCTAACCCTTCAACAGAGGTACTACCTACATGCTCAATTCTTAAAATTAAATCGCCGATATAACTTTCAATCATTATTTTGATTTTCTTGAACTCCATTTTCCATTCAGGATTATAAGACATGATTTCTATTATTCTCGTTTTTTCAGCCATTATTATATACCTCCTTATCATAATTTAATTTTCTTCCAAATATAATAAATTGCTCATACGAATCCTCATCAAGCCCTAGAATTTCTGCAAAAGCAGTTTCTATTTTACACCTTTTTTAGAACTATAATATCTTTTCAAATATGAAGTAGTTTCTTAAATTATAGTATACATTCTAAAGCGTCTAATAAAATATGTTGAAAATTATTATAACTAGAAGATGTTCTAGAAACACCTTTATTTCAATATATTAAGTTGAATCAAGGGTATATTTCATCTCTTCTTCAATAAACCCAAAATATTAAAATAGCAAAGGAGGAAATTTATTGGATATCTTTCATATACTTTTAATAATTCATATTCTATTTGGGATCATATGTTTAATTTCAGGAGCTGTCGCAATGTCTGCAAAAAAGAGAAAAGGAACTCATACAGAATGGGGTGAAGTTTATCATGCATCTTACGTTGTAATATTCATCACTGCAATTATATTGTCTATTTTACATTGGAATGAGATTGCTTATTTGTTTTATGTCGCACTTTTTTCTTATTCATTTGCTATTTATGGCTATCTTGCAAGAAAAAGACGCTGGAAAAATTGGATTCATCATCATATTAGAGGTATGCTAGGTTCATATATAGGTGCTGCAACGGCTCTTCTAGTGAACATAGGGAATTCTATACCGATATTAAATTTACTTCCTACACTATCGTTTTGGTTTTTACCAACATTGATTGGTACCCCACTTACAATAATGGTTATAAAAAAATATAAAAAGCATACAAACAAGTAAAAAGCTCTATTCCTCTTTGAAAAAATAGAATCGCTATTAATCATGCAGTAAATATTCTGCTTCGATAACTGGATTCAGCGATTTTTTTATTACTACTCAATCATTTTAGTCCAAAGAAAAAAAGCCATTTAGATAAAATACAATTTATTATTCGTGAATAGTTGAAACGAAGTGTCAATAAAAAATAGACGATCTAAGGAGCAGAAAACTTCTTAAATCGTCTATTTTGACTGTGTAATTCCCTACACTCTTGAAGTATGCTTCGAAATAGCGTTAATTATATTATCCCAATCATCAAAATGAATTTCATGCCCCGTTCCCTCTAGTGGTAGTAACGATGCATTAGGAATTTCATTCGCTAGAGCTAAGCCATGCTCATACGGAAGTGCCGTATCTTCGGTGCCGTGAATAACTAAAGTAGATATATTTATTTTTTTTAATTTCCCCTCATAGTAATCATCACCTTTAAGCAGTGCATGATTAAACATGCTGAGTAGATTGTTTGCTCGTTTTATTTCTTTTGTTACCTGCTTCGTAACTCTTAGTTCATCAAATTTATGCTTTGGTCCACAGAGTAATGCTGATCCTCTAACCAAATAATTCACAACAGATTCGTTATCTGTCCAATCCAATTTACTTCCATTCGCATGATAAGCAAGAATTTTTCCATCCATTGGAGGTAAATTCCGATTGTTTTCATCAGACCCATAAATACTTGATGCAATCAATGTCATTGTTAGGACTCTTTGAGGATGCCTTACTGCAATAATTTGAGCAATCATACCTCCCAAAGACATTCCTACAATATGTGCCTGATTAATATCGTATGCATCGAGCACTTCAACAGCATCATCCGCCATGTCTATCACAGTATAATGGGAACTTCCTGGCTCGTAGACAACGGAACGTCCAACATCTCGATGATCATATCGAATAACGTATCGCCCTGTATCTGCTAACCTTTTGCAGAATTCTTCATCCCAGTAAACCATTGAACACATTGCGCCCATAATCAATAAAATCGCTGGTTGATTGGGGTTTCCAAAACTCTCTGTACATATATCAATTCCATTAATTTTATTTATCTTTTCTTTCATGATTCATTCCTCATTTCATTCGAATTTGGTCATTTGAAAAAAGGTACATCAAGACAGCCAAAAATTCCCTTTAGAAAAATGAACGAATAGAAATGTACCTGAAATTAACGGAAACGAATGAACTTAATAATCATAATAAGCACTCTCCTTATAAGAAATGAATAAGAGGCTTAACCCCATTACTAATTATATTATATTTTTGTAACTTAGGTTAATCTATTTCATTACTAATGGATAATGATAAAATTACATGCTGTAAACGATCCGGATAATTCGTAAACATCCCATCTACACCCCATTCAATCATTTTTTTCATATCTTCCTCTTTATCTACTGTAAATGGGTGAACTTCTAAGCCTTGTTTTTGTATTTTTGGAACATCGGTAGCATTCATATATGTATAGTTCATGCCCAAACCTACACAATAAGTTTTATACGCCTTTAAGTCTTCATTGGTTAGTCTGACTGCTTTTTTGTGTGTTAATAATTGCACCAGCGGAATGCTAGAATTTAGACTATGAATCTTTTTTAAACTTTCTGTACTAAATGATTGGATGATTATTTTCTCCTTTACAATAGCGGGATCACTTAGTTGGTATCGATTCAGTATTTCTAAAAGCTTTTCTTCCATTCCTAGATAGCCCTCTGGTGATTTTGTTTCAATATAATAACGAGCATCATGGCCAAACGTTTCAATAATCTCTTCAAGCGTTGGTACTTTTACGTCCTTAAATTCTTCTTTTGATAGCTTGGGATGTTTTTTATTAAAGAAGCTACCAGCATCAAGTCTTTTTATTTCTTCTAATGTATGATCTTTAACAAGTCCTGATCCGTTTGTTGTTCGATTTAATGTATTATCATGCATAGCAATTAAGTGTCCATCCTTTGTCATTTGAAGATCTATTTCTATATAATCACCTTTGAATTGTTGACCTAATTTATAGGCTGATATTGTATGTTCTGGAGCATATGCAGATGCCCCTCTATGGGCAATTGTTATGACATGATCTGATTGATTCTTAGCTTTTATATAATTTTTTTCTTTTGTTTGCTGTAGAATAGCAATGCTTATTCCTATCAAGATGCAAACAGTTGTAGTAATAAGTGCTTTTTTCATAGTGATATTTTAACTCCTAATCTTATACTCTATTTATATATGTTACACGATAAAATTTAAGCACGTATAAATATGTTATTAAAGCTTTGTAACAAAATCATTCAGTCTACAAAATAAACAACTGGATAGCTAATGTCTTGATAAAAAATAACCATCCTCTAAGGCTTGGATATACCTTAAAGAATGGTCGCCTTAAAACAGATTTACGATTCAATATTTTTAGGTACTTCTCTTATACCTTTAATCGGTAAGCAAGTACCTATCAGTGCAATTATAGTACAACCCATAAACATAACAGGTAACCCGTATACAGCAAGTATAGATAACGTACCAAAAATAATTAAATCCAGTACAGAATCTAGTACTGATAACAATGAAATTGTTGTTGCACGTACATGTGATGGAATTATATCATTACTCAGCTGTGAATACATCGGATATCTTATTGCTCTTACAAATCGTAATATAATAAATGCTCCTAAAACGCTCCACAACGTATTTCCAAAGCACGCTGCTAATAGTAATCCACAGACAGCTAATGCACCTGAAAGATTTAATAAAAATATACGAGAGAATTTTCGGGTTAACCACCCTATAGAAATGGATGCAAAATATCCGCCTATTGCAGCGACTGCATATAATATGCCAATTGCAAATACGGGCACGCCTGCATTTTTCAAAAGTAATTGATCATAGTTGTCAAAAACTGCACTCGCTGGAATAAATACAAGCGATATATTTAAGAACATAATAAGTAATTGAGGTGCTCTTCGGATAACTTGTATTCCTTCAATTACTTGTGAATAAGCTGACTCATTATATTCAAATTCCACCGCCGGATTTTTTATAAATAAAAGTAAAATTAATTCTACGAAATGAAAAAGAAGTCCGAGTGTAATTAAAATAAAGAATTGCTCTTCCTTCAAATCTTTCGCAAAATAAGATCCGAAAATAACAGCAATCAACATTGAAATAAAGCTAGCGGATTGAATTTTTCCCATCGCTTTATCCATAAGATGTTGTTCATTCGTTTCTTTTAAAGATTCGTATATTAAGGCTTCATCAGCACCCGAAAAAAATGTGACTGATAAACCATTCAATAAGCTATATAAACAAAATAGCCATATGTTATCAGCAAAGAACAAAATAGAGATACTTATAATTTTTATGCAAGCGCCTGTTATAAAAGAGAGTTTTAAACTGAAACGATCTGCAAAAATGCCTGCTGGTACTTCTCCAATTAAAACCGCTCCACTCCAGCACATCAATACAATAAAAATATTTGAAGGAGTTAATCCTCTTTCCACATAAAACAACGTCATAACTGCTTGTAAAAAGCTAATTGTTCCAAAAAAATGTACCCAAAATAAAATAGAAATATTATGATTTGCCAGCGTATACTTATCCAAACGTTCTCCTACTTTCCGATATTTATATTCTTCGCGGAAGCAGGAGTGTTAAGTTAGCTTAAATACTATGCACTCCTCTTCCTTTACTTGAGAATGTTTTTAAAGTTTTTAACATGTTAATTCCTCCTTACATTTAATTAAGTGTATCGTAACAAATATTCTTAATATTTACAAAATAAAATTATAAACTGGATAAGATTGTCGTAATGGAAAAAGTGGTATATAATAGGCAGTAACATTACTAGTAATTATTTTAGGTATTCCTAGAATAAAGGAGCGATACATATGAAAATTACTATTTATTTCGGAAGTCATGAAGATCAAGATGTACGTACAATGGATTGTCATTTAGATGTAGAAGATGCAGAAGAACTTGTCTCTGTTTCATAATATAAATCGTAAATAAAATGGGTTGAATCCTCTTCCCTATCGCATTCAGGGCACCTTTTAAAAGGTGTCTTTTTTATGTTTTTCCGGTAAAAATCCCTTTACTTTATAACGATTAAATAGTAAAATATAAATATACGAACAAACGTTCTTTTATTTCAATCGTACTTGAAGGGATGATTTTTACAATGGCTCAAAACAAACGCAGAGGAAGAAAAAAGCATACACCTACTATCTCAAATACAGGCTTTATCGGTTCTGTGTTTATTGATACATTGGAACTACAAAAAAAATCCTATTATTTTGCCCGTAAAAAGCTTCAAATTGTCCATCATGTATTAGATGGCCTTGCAGGCGCAACAAGTTCTTTATTTAAAGAGCATAATATTTCTGCACATATGTCTTGTGTGTATTTACATAAACAAAAGAAGATAGGTTTTGTTCTTTCAACAAAACCTTTTGAACAAGCTGATGGTGTTGCTTATTTTAAAAATTACTTAATTGAAAAAAATTTTTATGATAAGCAAGACGCCGAATTTCAAGAAGTATTTAATACAGGCTTTATTGGGGTGGTATTTGCTGACATATCTAGTATTGATCGATTTAACTTTGATTTTGAAATGAGCATGTTATCAAAGCTAATGAAGGATATGATAATTCCTGTTAAGGAGCTATTCTTACGTCATAATACCCCCGCTTATATCTCTACTTCTCATTTAGAGGAACAAAATAAATTAGGATTTGTTTTATCTGTAAAACCTTATGATGAACGTGCAGAAGCAGATTTATATTTTGAAACATATTTAAAAGAACGTGGCTTATATATTGGGGATGAAGAAGACGAAATTGATAAGATTGTCATTCGAAAAAAAGTTGAATTGATATAGAAAAAATGCAGGATTCCAATAAATCCTGCATTTTTTATTTGAAAGTTTCATTCTCTAAAATAACAACATAATCATTAGTCAATCTACCCGCTTCTTTTGTATAATCAACAAGTCGTTGTATATTATCACAACACAGTTTTGCTCCCCATACGAGTAAGGGAACACCAATAAAATCAATATGTAATCTTCTTGAAAACAATCCTCCAAACGTCATAGGAAGTGGAACTGTTGGTGAAGTATTTGAAAAAATGATTTTTTCATTGTTTTGATACTGATGTTGAAGAATTTCCGCTAAATTTTTCATGGATGGAACAACTACTTTTGATGTCCCGTGTCCTACTGTATAAACCGGATTTCCTCCTTCGTCCCTTCCATGAAAAATTATTTTTCCCATATCAGACGTTTTAAGCTTATTAAAATAGTCCACATTTAAAATTTCTTCTTTTGTCAGTCTTCGATCAGTGGGGAGTTTGTTTAAATGATATGCTGCTGCAAGTGAAGTTGTATGTGTTCCGCCAAAATCTGTGTAAATAAAAATCATAATACCATCCCTTATCATAAACGTTTGATAGTTATTAGTATCACCATTTCATCATTTACTAATCAAGAAAGGCTTTGATTTTATAACTTACTTGTTAATTCGTGATATTTTCTCCAAATATAATATCTTCTACTAATTATTGTACCAAGTGGCGTACATAAAAAAGCGTTTGTTACAACGGTTAACATATAATGTGTACCTCACGAAAAAATACCCTTGAGTTTTAAGTTAATATACGATTATGATATCTAGATAGAATATAATACTGAAAGGAAGGTGTATTTCTTTTGAATATTCTCGAAACAGAGCGTCTTACTCTTCGCCTACAAACAACCGACGATGCAGCGTTTATCCTCGAGCTTTTGAATGACCCCTCTTGGTTACAATTTATAGGAGATCGCAGTGTGAGAACGTTAGAAGATGCAAGGATCTATATTTTGAATGGACCGATTCGCATGTATGAGAAATTTGGTTTCTGTCTTTTTTTAGTAGAAAGGAAGGAGGATCATGTTCCGATTGGAATTTGTGGTCTAGTAAAAAGAGATTCCTTGGAAGATGTAGATATTGGATTCGCCTTTCTCCCAAAGTATTGGGCTAAAGGATACGCCTATGAAGCAGCTTCTGCGGTGATGGCATATGGAAAAGATAAATTGGGGCTAAATCGTATTGTGGGGATTACTACTCCAGACAATCACGCTTCAGCCAAACTTCTTGAAAAAATAGGGTTGCGGTTTGAACGATCGATGCAGGTGGCCAATGATTCTGAAGAACTTAACCTGTTTGCATTTGATAAACGAAAAGAAACCACATAAATAAACAGCAAAGATATCAAAAATAATAACTCATATAAAAGACTCTCCGCTTGGGAGAGTCTTTGCTTTATTTGCTGAATTTTGGCAGAATATCTGTCGGTATAATTATTTCACAGCTTGAACAGATACTGGTTTCCAGCCTTTATTTTCAATCCAATCAATATACACTTTATATTTTTTATTGCTTTGCTTATCTCGCACATTACCATAGGCCTTATTCGTTCCGTTATTTCCAATAAAATCATAAATGAGTTGTGATTCAGAAACATCAACAGCGTAGGAAATTGCTTTTTTCATCTCATTCCAATCTGTCGTTCCCTCTTTAAATTGCATGGCAGGTTTTGCTCCTTGCTCTGTACCAACTGGATTCCATTGCTTATTTTGTTCTGTTTGATTTGCATCTCTGTCTGATTGATTTTTATTTATTGTTTCTACATTAGCCTTCTGTTCTTCAATTTTATTATCCTGCTGTTCTTCTTGTTTTTTTACTAGATTTTCATTGTTCTGTTTTTCTTTTTCCTGTACTTTTGGGCTTTCTTTCTCTTGATTTTGCAGTTCTATTAATTCTTGTTTTTCACTTTCTTTGTTTGCTTGTTCCTTTGATGAGTCTGCTTCTGATTGTTTTGTTTTTCGTTCCTCTAATTTATTGTTTTTCGCCTCTTTAGATGCTAATTGGGCTACTTTCTTTTCTTCTGGATGTTCTTTTCCTTTTGTTTGATCAGTAAAAAATAACTGATAAGATACCATGCTGACTGTCAATAATACTAAACTTAATCCAATATTAACAACACTGCGTTGTCGACGGACTTGTTGCTTTTCTTGAAATCTACCTTCATTTCCCATTTCTGAAACCTCCATGTAATTTTTACAGTGAAACTGTATGCTTTGTTCACTATTTTAGAATTCAGTAAGCTTATATGTTGATGAACTTTAAAATTCATCTGTATAGTTGTTAATCCCTTCCTCCTTATTACTTACACACACCTTTATTGTAAATACATTTTCTTACCTAAAATAAGTACATTGTTAAACACGCTTTTTTTATATTACATTTTAATATTCAGAATTTCAACAACAAAATTAATGTTAAGCTAGAATGTTTCTACTATTTTTAATAAAAGCGTCAACCACTCCAAGAATTCATCTACTTTTATAAAAATATTTTACAATTATTGGTGTATCTACAAAAGTTGAGCATAATACACTCACCTTAACACCGTAAGTTTCCTAATGATGTTCTATTTTAACTACATATGAATAGAATTCACTCTATAGGAATACATAAAATATATATGTACAAGCCTACTCACTACATCCTTAGTGAAAATAGAACTCTATAACTTTTGGAGGAATACACATGCCAAAAAAGGTTCTCCTGTTTACAGATTTGGGAATTGACGATGCATTTGCCATCCTGTACACCTTTTTTCGTAAAGATATTCAAATTTTAGGGATTGTAGCCGATTATGGAAATGTATCAAGAGAGAATGCCATAAGAAATATTAACTATTTGAAGTACATTGCGGGAAAAAAAGAGATACTTGTATTCCTTGGTGCTTCTGTACCGTTAACGGGTATATTGGTTCAGTATTTTCCTGAGGTACATGGAAAAGTCGGGTTAGGACCTATCATTCCACCTAAAATTTCTTATCCAGTTTATCCCTTAAATGATATTTACCAAATTATAAATTCAAATTTAGATGATCTTACAATTATCAATTTGGGAAGACTTTCTTCGTTAGCTACGACCTTTGTTTTAAATTTAGAAACAATGCGGAATGTAAGAGAATACATTTGCATGGGTGGAGCTTTTTTTTATCCAGGAAACGTGACTGCGGTGGCTGAAGCTAACTTTTATGCGGATCCTTATGCAGCAAACTTAATTCTGCAGCATGCGAAGAACTTGACAATTATTCCGTTAAATGTAACTCAACATGCGGTTGTTACACCCGAAATGGTCCAACAAATCGATGCATTTCATCGGGAGACACAGGATATTGCAGGACTCATCATCAAGCCTATGTTAGACTACTATTATAATTTCTACTCCAAGTCGAATCCCGGTATAGGAGGAAGCCCTATGCATGATTTTGTAACAGTGTGGTATTTGCTGAATCAAGAGGCTGTTGGTCTTTCAAGAGTACCCATCAAAGTAATTCCCGATCAAGGGGAAGGATTCGGTCAAAGCATTGCAGACTTTCGTTTTGTGACTAATCCAGGTTATAAAACGCATAATGTAGCTTTTCAGTTTGATTATGAAAAATTCAAGAATGATATTATGGAAACGTTCCTAAGGAGAAGGCTGTAGCATTCTTTCGTTGAGAGATAAAACTGTTTCAAGAAATATCCACAAAAAATTGTATAAGTAACCGGTATATCCCAGGGTTCTCTTTATCGAGTAATCAAAGGAAACTTCAAGAAACACAGGGATGCCAAATCTCTGTGTTTCTACTTTGCGATCTATAACAGCAATCCTGTCTCTTTCCCATAAAGTGAAACTTTAATCAGTGGGGTTTTCTTCATCCCCCACTGATTATTAGTTGAACGAATCGGGCTTTTACGGGCAGTTTATCTCCCACCTAATTTCTTTAGAAAAGCGCAAGCGGCTCGCTCAGAATCGCAGGGCGAAACGACCGGAGATTCTAGCCGCTAGAGCTGGACAATGCTTTCGCCGAATTTTGAGGTGGGAGTATTACTGCCCACAGATAGCGGGATAAACCAGTGGTATTCATACAAACTAGATGTTTATGCTAATTTGTTTATTTGATTTATTTATTATACAAATACAGTGCGTGAAATTGCTTGCTTGAGTATTTATCCCTCTAGAATTAGGGATACCAACAACAAAATACAAATTTCACACATTAAGCAAAATAAAAAGGTAAACAAGCTGGATTTTCACACACTAAGGATGTCCAGCTTGTTTACTTTATTGCTAAGGTGACATAGGAGTTATTTGTATTTCCCTAAAAAGAGGTATCATTCAAAACTTTCTCCCATTGATCCATGACTCATGTTTTTTCCGTAAAATATTTCATCCATTTCCGTTTTTAATTTTTTTGTAATTTCCTCTTGTTCTTTTACGGATAATTTTTCTTGTGTATATCCAAATAGATAGTTGTTTAAGTCAAATTCTTTTAGTTTACATTTTGTATGAAAGATATGCTCTTGATAAACATTGACATCAATCATATCATAGAGATTTTTCACATTATTTGGAATGTAATTTTGGATAGAACTTATTTCATGGTCAATAAATAACTTGTTACCTGTTATATCTCTTGTAAATCCCCGAACGCGGTAATCAATTGTCATAATATCTGTATCAAATGAGTGGATAAGGTAATTTAAAGCCTTAAGAGGTGAGATTTCACCGCATGTAGCTACATCAATATCCGCTCTAAAAGTGCTAATACCTTCATCTGGATGATATTCAGGATACGTATGAACCGTTATATGACTTTTATCTAACTGCATAACAACTGAATCAGGAAGAGGTCCAGGTGATTCAGTGAATGATTCTGTCGGCACTTCTACCACGGGACCTTCTGATACTAATATAGTTACGCTCGCCCCTTGTGGTACATAGTCTTGTTTAGCAATATTCAGTACATGCGCACCTATAATGTCCGAGACATTTTTCAAAATCTTAGTTAATCTGTCTGCATTATATTGTTCATCTATGTATTCTATATAAGCTTCTCGTTCTTCTTTTGTTCTTGTATAGCAAATATCATACATGTTAAAACTTAATGATTTTGTGAGGTTATTAAAACCATGTAATTGAATCCTTTGTTCTGGTGTTAGGTTCATGATAAAATGCCCCATTCTTTTTTCTGATTAATACTATTTTATAAATCCTTTATGAAATATAGTTCCATTCTACAATTTTTTCATGCATCTTCTTTTTGAATTGGGATTACTTGTAATATACAAGTTATTTCTAATTCGTTGGTGATGGCTAATTATTATATTGTTGTGGCTTGTTTTAGTTTTATTAGAAAAAATACGGTAATTGAAATTTGGAATAGCAGCTATGTAAAATTTGAATGAAGAAACCATTGTGAGTAAATGTATCCAAAAAAGAAAAGATGTGTAAGCTTATCTAAGCTTACACATCTTTTCTTTTTTCTATGTTTAAAACTAATTAAATACTGCGCCGATTTTTATAATTACTCTCAATTATATTCCAAATCAAAACACTACTTTTTTAAATCTTTTTTCGTTACTTCACTTCTAATATTTACATCTTTTGAGAATTCAGTATCATTTTTTAGGTTATTTGGATATTTGCTTTTTTGTTTTCGATTATCATTCCGATTCGTCATGAATGATCCCTCCTCTTATAAACGTTCGTACCTATTTTGTACAAAAGGAACTATTTCATACTGATAATTTCATGAGTATAGTCCCGTTCAACTTACGCAATCCGATTTAACACAATGTTTTCAATATTTCTCCAAGCGATTTGGACATGCTAAAGAATGAGGTGACTGTTATGAAAAATGAAATATTAAAGTTAGTACCAGAAGCGGTAAAAAAGTTAATCCAGAAAGACGTTAAAGAAAGAAACAAGCGCATCATTGATTTAATTATCGATGATGCAACTGCATATGAATTTGAACCAGACCAAGTAGTTCCTTGTATCATGGCAGCTTATTATGCTTACGAGTCCACCCCTTATCCTAGTGAAATGGAAGATGAATGGATGAAGATCTTAGTTTTTCACACAGCTACTCGTTCAGCGATGAAACTTTTATCTTACGGTAAATTTAAAGCAAAACGATCAGAGAGTGGATGGATGAAGTATACAGGTCATTGAATGATCCCATTTTGAAGTGAGAGGTTCCTATTAACTAACATATTCGCTGGAATCTCTTATTTCGCAATGGAATTTTCACAGAACATATGACTGTTTCGTGCTCAATAGGCGTCGTACATTTCGTTCGAAAAAATTTTTACGAAAAGTTACACATGCTATATATCTTCTAACTAGCCCTAATATTTTTTGTTTTCCAATTAAATACAGTGCGTGAAATTAATGTTTGTATGCATGAAAAAGAACCCATCATTTACGAATAGGTTCTTTTTCTAGTAACTTGTATGATTAATGTGTATGGTTATATTTCGATAACAATGGAATTCGTTTTGCAATGGATGCATAAATTACAAATACCATTTGTGTTAATGGTTCTAATTTTCGCGTACTTTGCATTACTATGCCGCAAGTTATAAATGACAGGAATGCTCCACCAATTATATCTGCTGGATAATGGACACCAACGTAAATACGTGAAACTCCAACTAGTACGGCCCAAATTAATGCAATATATTTTAATCTTTCCCCTCTCAATAGCATCGTAAATGCTATTGAAAATACAAGTACAGAATGATCACTTACAAATGATGAATCTACTGCATGTGGCACTAATTGATGAACATGATAAGTTACAAAAGGTCGCGCATGATAATATACTGCATGAATGAAAACATTTAACAGCAATGAAACTCCGACTGTAAGAACAGTATATACAACAGTATATTGTTTTTGAATCGCCATTTCTTTTTTAGTATTACTAAACCATAAAATAAGCATAAAAAGAATCGCCATGTAAGGCGCGCTATTCGTAATCATAATCATGATCTTATCTGAAATGATTGAGGTTCCCGCTAAATTATTAATCCATTGAAATACTGTGTAGTTCATATCTACCCTCTCCTTATTTTCATTACATTCGTACTTTAAGAAAGTACAAGTTCTATTGGTTTACACAGTATACAACAGTAATATGAAAATACTTTGAAACTTTTCTCATCTATTTCTCATTTTCATGTAAAACATAAGGAAACGAAATTGTAACTGATGTACCTTCTTTCTCCTTACTTTCTAATATAATGTTTCCATGATATTTTTCTACAAGCCGTCTTGCGATGGAAAGCCCCAGGCCATTTCCACCCTGTTTACGACTCCTTGCTTTATCCACCCTATAAAAACGATTAAGTACATATGGTAAATCTGATTCGGGTATTCCGACGCCATGATCTATAATACGTATAGTAATATTTTCTCTTTGCATGTTTGTTTGAATACAAATGTATTTATCATTTGCTTTGGTATATTTAATTGCGTTATCTAGTATGATAATCATTATTTGCTCTAAATAAGGTGTTGGTATAGCCACGTAAGCCTCTTCGGTATATAATTGTATATCGAATTCGAATTCAGTTTGAAGAACTTCAAAGTTTTGGATTACTTGTTTTAATACAGTATTTACATGTACAGGCTCGACTGCTAATGAGGGCATTTGCTCTGATTCTGCTCTGGATAACTCTAATAATTCTGAGACTAATTTATTCAATCTATCCACTTCTTTTAAACTAGATTGAAGTGACTTTTGTAGAATAACAGGATCATCCTTTCCCCAACGGTTTAACATGGATAAATGGCCTTGAATAATTGTAAGGGGTGTTCGAAGTTCATGTGATGCATCTTCAACAAACTGTTTTTGTTGTAAAAAAGACTTTTCTACATCATCCATTAATTCATTAAATAGAATGCCTAGCTTTGCAAGTTCATCATTATTTTCCCGTACAGGAACTCTTTCTTTTAACCCGTTTGTTTTAATTCGATTCATCGTATCAGTTATATTCTGAACACTTAATAAAAGTTGTTTAGCAATAATTGTTCCACCTAAAAAACTAAGTATAAGTCCACCGATACCAGCTGCAACCATTACAACGAAAATGATTTTCAACAAATGATCGAAAGCTTCTAAATTTTTCCCAACCTCAATTGTTCCCATAAATGTTGCTGTTTGAATCGGCATACGTTCAATTAATATTCTATCTTCTAAATGCCTCTTTATATAAGCTTCAGGTTGGGTAACCGATTTAGGAGGCGCCCACCTCGGATTAAAATCACGAGAAATCGAGACAATTGGTTGTCCATCTTTATCTAAAATTCGAATAATCTGATGTTTATCATTCATATTATTAAGAAAGTCTTTACTGTTTTCAATCGTTTGGTTAGAAAGTGTTTCTTTTTTATCAGTAAAATATGCTGCTATTTCTTTCACTTGCCTGTTCATTTGTTTCTTTTCATAGTCTACTGTCCATTGATTAATCACAATAAACTGTAAAACATTATATAAAGCGAACAAGATAAATAATAACGTAGTTGACCAAAGAGTTAGTTTCCATTTTATCGGAAGGTTTCGAATGCGCTGTGCAAAATTTTTGATCATCTCATCACATATCCAGCCCCTCTAACAGTCTGGATATACTCCTCCTTATCTACACCATGTAATTTGTTTCGTAAATAGCGAACATATACATCAACAATATTTGTTTCTACAATCGCATCGTAACCCCACACTTGCTCTAAAAGTATATTTCGTGTAAGTACGCGGTTAATATTCTTCATAAACATGAGTAATAACTCAAATTCTTTGTTCGTTAATTCAATGATTTCATCATTTTTTCTTAGCGTTCTTGATTCTACATGTAACTGTAAATCTTTAAAAGCAAGCAAAAGTGTTGGCTTACTTTCTTCTTTTTGTTGGCGTCTAAATATAACACGTATTCGTGCAAGGAGTTCTTCAATTGCAAATGGCTTCGGTAAGTAATCATCAGCGCCGCTATCTAATCCTGTAACACGATCCATAATACTATCACGCGCTGTTAACATAATGATGGGAGTATTCTTCGTCGTACGCAGTCTACGACATACTTCAATCCCATTGAGTCCTGGTAACATCAAATCAAGAAGTATAATATCATAGTTCTTCTCTATGGCTGCTTCCAATCCTTTTCGCCCATCGTATTGTACCTCTACTGCATATCCTTCATATTTTAATTCTAACTCTAAAAATTCAGCTAAACTTTCTTCATCTTCAATTATTAATATATGATGCAACCCTAATTCCTCCTATATTATTAAATGAATGATCAATCCTAATCCAAATAGAATCGCAATCATTTGATGTATGTTTCGATATAATACCGATTTTTTTCTGTCTTTAACCTTATTCAAAAGAATTCCAACAACTCCTAGCAATACTAAGCTACCAAAAGCAAATATGCCGCTGTAAATCTGTATCATATGGTGATTTTCCCTTATAAAAAAATAAACTCCATGTGTTGTTGCAACAGCTAATACAGCATAACCGATAAACATATGATATTTCTTTGCTAACATATATAATTCTTTCATATACTTGAATCCGGGTATTTTATTTTTGTGTAAAAACAGCCAAATATGACGTAAAAACCAAAGTGATGCAGCTGCAATCGCACCATATTCACCAAGAGAACCAAGATTTTTATTTACGCTTTTTAATCCTATTTGATCTCCTAGCATAAAGTTTACGATAAACATTGTAACACTAAATGCAATCACACAAGCTCCTGCGATCTTTATAAACAAATTAAAAATTTGACTTCCGAACGTTTTCTTCATTTTGCATCCCTCTTTCAATTTCAAAACATCACTACATTCCAAATTGTAGCAATCAAAAAAGAAAAAAGAATGAAAGAAAGATTAGAATAAGATGAGAAATACTTTATGTGAACTAAAAAACAAATTTCCCACCGTAATTTTTATATGTATAGATTTTCTTTCGCCAGTGTAATGATCCTTTGAATAAAAGGTTCTTTTGCATTAGTATACGCCACTCGATTAAATGGATACTTCATAGCAAGCTCGTATTTTAATTGTTTGTATTCCACACGTGCCCATTCATGATTTTTCATAAAATCACGAAATAGTAAATTGTTTTTCCAATCTTGACCACCGTGCGTATAGACGTGTAAATGATGTGTACCTGCTCTCCATTTCCCTTTTCTAAAAAAACGCCTCTGCGGAAAATGTTTATGAAATACATATCCATATCCTATTGTTTGCAATGGTTCTATCCAATGATCAACTAATTTTAAATCTTTAACACCTATCATCATATCAATAAGAGGTTTAGCATCTAACCCTTCTACTGACGTACTTCCGATATGTTCAATCGCTAAGATGTCCTTTTTTAGCAATGTGATAAATTTCTCTTTCTCCTTCACAAATTCCGTATGCCAATTTAAATTATACGGTTCAATGATTATTTCTTTATCCATCTTTTACTCCTTTCATAATAATTACATAGCTTTAAAAGTAATTCTTTTTAACTAATCAAAACAGGATTTTTATTACTCTCCTCGAATTTATTAATATTTAATCTCATTATATAAAATAAGAGGTGTAAAATGAACGAAATTCCAGTCACACTTAGCTTTGATGATGTAACTTTTAAATTAAAAGAATATCAAGATTTTGAATGGCTTGTGAAGCTTGGTAGAGTGTTTACTGTATTTGATCAACAAGATTCTGGCAATATATGCTTTGGTATTGAAATAGATGGTCAGAAAAGATTTGTTAAATATGCTGGTGCAAAAACAATGGAGTATTCGGGAAATCCAGATGCCGCTGTTACTAGATTAAAAGAAGCTATTTTTCTTTATGAAGAATTAAAACACGATCATCTAATCGAATTAATTGATCATTATGAAGTAGAAAACGGTTATGTGGCAATCTTTAATTGGTTTACCGGAGAATGCCTTCATTCCCATTGGTCATTTCCACCACTAGCGAAATATAGTAATCCTAGTTCTCCGTTCTATCGCTATAAACAATTATCAATTGAAGAACGTCTTATTTCACTAGATCATATTTTTTCTTTCCATGTTCATGTTGAAAGAAAAAATTATGTAGCAATAGATTTTTATGATGGAAGCATTTTGTATGACTTTGAAACAAAGACAACAAAGATTTGTGATATCGATTTCTATCAGAAGAAACCTTATATCAATACAATGGGAAGACTTTGGGGATCATCACGATTTATGTCACCTGAGGAATTCGAACTTGATGCAGTGATTGATGAGAAAACAAATGTATTTAATATGGGAGCAATCGCTTTTGCGTTCTTAGGAGGGGAACTCGATCGTTCTTTCACTAAATCGGAAGCAGGGAAAGAATTGTATGACGTAGCAGCTCGTACGATAGAAAAAAATAGAAATCAACGTTATGCATCAGTTGAAGAATTTCACTTAGCATGGGAATTTGCTCGAAACAAATAACAATTCAAAAGTAATCACAGTCCTCATTCCAATAATTAAAACATGAAGAAGTTGTATTTTTCCGGTATAATACTTATAGTACTGAAAACTACAATAATGAGGCATGCTAGATGAATTTTGTATACATTAACCAAAACGTATTAAATAATCTGCTTTACATTTTAAGCAGCATCTTTGTTTTTTATTTTATATATAATAATGAAATATTTTTTAAAAACTATAAAAAGATTCTTATCATTATATGCACTAGTATACCATTGATTTTATGTATGAAATTCCCTATATACATAGACGAAAACTGCGTTCACGACTTAAGACAGATCCCTTTTTTAATAGGTACACTTTATGGTGGTTTACCAGTTGGGATCGCTTTATTATCTATCATGTTATTGATTCGGTTTGTTTTTTATGGTGTTAACTTTTTAACAGTTATTGTTTATATTACCATGCTTATTTTCACTGCCTATTCTTCTTCTAAATTTAATCAATTAAACAGAAGAAAGAAGCTTATCATGTCAATGACTTTACCTTTTTTCCTTGCTTTACTTACAACCTTTATCGCTGTTGTTCTGTCAGATTTCCCAATTACAAATTCATATATCACTTATTTTATTCTACTCCCTCCAATTGTCATGTTATTTGTTGTATATATAAATGAGGTTTTAAGAGATGCCGTTATTATGAGGTCTAAATTAGTAAAGATGGAGAAGATGGAGATTGTGAGTCAACTTGCTGCGAGTATTTCACATGAAGTAAGAAATCCTCTTACCGTAGTAAAAGATTTTACTCAACTCCTTAAAACTCCAGATTTACCACAAGAATCGCGAGAACAATATATTGAACATATTCTTGGAGAGCTAAACCGCGCTCAGGTTATCATTGATGACTACTTAACATTTGCTAAGCCAGCATCACAAAAAGTTGATAACATTGTAATAGATCAAGAATTAAAAAGAATAATAAGTATGATGATGCCATTATGTAATATGAATTCTATAAATGTTTCTGAGAATTTAGTAACAGGTTCCATCACTGGGAATACACAACATTTTCAGCAATGCTTTTTAAACTTAATAAAGAACAGTATTGAAGCGATGCCAAATGGCGGAAAACTAAGTATCAAATCATCTGCTTGTGAAAACAAAATTACTATTGTCATTAAAGATAGTGGAATTGGGATGACACAAGAGCAAATCAATCGATTTGGTGAACCTTATTTTAGTACAAAAACAAGAGGAACAGGTTTAGGTACGATGGTTGCAGTAAAAATCATTGAAACGATGAATGGTACTTTAGATATAAATAGTATTGTTAATAAAGGAACCACTTTAACGATCACATTTCCACAAAATAATGAGATTGCTAAAAAACACTAACATTTTGATTTAAAAGGAGCTTCCTATGCTCCTTTTTGTTTTTCACTACATAAATTGAAATTTTAATCAATGTTTTTTCTCCATCCCCCACTGATTATTAGCCTTCACTAATCAGGTATTTACTAACATTTCATCTCCCGCCTAACTTCATTGTTTTCGATGATTTTTAAAGCGGGAATATTACTACTAGTTAATACAAAATAAGATATGCTTTTCATAAACCTTGGCTTAAATTATTTATATATGAACCCTCCTATAAAAGGTCCTGGCTATAGCTAACTTGAAGGTATTCCTTCTTTACTCCATTTTTTATTACCTAACATAGTTGTACCACTTCTCGTATATTTACTCATTAGGTTTTACATTCGCAAGACTCCATCCGCATCAATCACCGGTACGCAAAAATAATTCGAAATATTTAGGAGGGATAACTTGAGCGCTCACTACTCTTTTCACATATTAATTATCAAACGAAGCCTGATAGCTCCTTTCCCGTTAAATATTTAGCACAATAAACGCATATAACTTCAAAATAAATATACTTTTTATGGGTAAAGAAAAAGTCTCATCTCAGTATGAATAAAAGCAAACTGCTGAATCATTTCATTTAGGCATCTCGCTGCTTTTGTAGGAATTTGATGCTTTACGTTATCAATGAATTTTAATTCATTACATGGCAATTTTTCATGTAGTAATTTGGCATGACTATAAAATACTTTATCTTTCTTACCATACACCAACAAAACCGGAAGCTGAATATTTCTAAGCTGATTAGTACAATCATAATGCAAACTATAACAATAATACTGCCAGATATTTTTGCCATTCCCTTTTCGTGCCTCTTTAAACATCTTTCTGAACAATTTATGTGTATTTGAGTTGCTCCATGAAATAGACCATGCTAAAAATGAAACTGCCCCCGCTTTCGCAAGTTTCACGCCAAGTGAAATCTTATTCTTTAGATATCCATCCCTCACTTCTGACATTCCCCCGATTAGAATACCTCCTAACGCTCTTTCAGCAAAGGCCAATAAAAATTCTAATGCGACAGAGCTTCCAGTCGAATATCCACATACAAATGCTTTCTTAATCTCTAAATGATCCAACAAACATCTAATGTCTTCAGCAATCAGTGGATAGGTTATCGGTTGTTTTGAATACTGACTCCTTCCGTGTCCTCTAATATCAAAAGCAATCACCTTAAAATTTTGGGATAATCCCTCTATTTGATACTCAAAATTCACACATGTAAGTACAGGAGGATGAATAAAAACAATAGGAACCCCTTTTCCCTTAACGATATAGTACAGACTACTACCATCTACATCCAACATTGGCATGTATGTAATCACCTCAACAATCTAAAATTATTCCCAACTCTTTTTCAAAAAAACAGTAGCTCTAAAAAATGATGCATACTAAAAATTGATTTTAGTACATGAGTATTTTCCTTTTGTTATTAATTTCTTTATAATTTGTTAGCTATAAGCTGTCGATATTATTCTGTTATACGTTCCTGATAACGTTGAAGCTGATTTTCGTTTAAAAAAATGAATTTAGTCGCTCCTCAAGTTTTTCTTTTAATCTTTTCATTTATTTAGACAGAAAAACAGATGGTCTTTTTTGAATGTTATGCTATAAAATAACCTCTTACAGTACACTTGACGATGTGTCTTTTCACTCATTTCTGTTATTATGTGGCACTTCTTTTTTTCTATTCTGGCAACTATTTAGAATAAATTACAATGGATTTTCCTTATGAATCACACATAAAATTACAATAATTCTTTTTAATCCCATTTTTCAATATACTGCATCTCATTGATTAAATAAACATTATGTAAATGAATTTAAAATCCTTATTTATCTGTACATGTTTCCCTTTGTAATGAGTAAACTTAGGGTTTTTAGGAAAAAAGAATCCAGAAATGTTAGCATAAATTCCGATAAAATATTGCAACATAAATCATGTGAAATTGAACTTAGTGTTTCTTTTTCCTAATTATCTTTACAGGGGGTAAAAAATGAATACTCTTAACTTCTTGATGTCACTATTCAATTCTGGAAGAAGAACTCAGCAAATGTTTAAATTATTTAGAAATAGACGGAATAACAATAGAAGCTGGATTTGGTTTTCTTTACTAGGATTAGGAACAGTTTTTAGTGTAGTAGCAACACGTAATTCAAATATGATGAAACCTATTCAACGTTTGTTCCAAGGTGTTCAAAATACAACAAAAACATTTATTCCATCCAAAGTAAATTTGGCAAATATAGAATTTTCCGATGAAATTACGCCTAACAGTCAAAAGAGACTAGGTAATCAAAACCAATAACTATCGTGAATAATAAAAACTCGTCTTTTAGTCACAAGTATTTACAATATTAAAAAATCATGTAAATTAAACGAATTTTCCGGAAATCAACCTTATTATTTCGGTGAAATTTCAACATAAAAAAAGGAGCATAGCAGCTCCTTTTTTTATGTTGAATCTCGTATTGATACTAAAAAAGTATCTTTAATGGTTTTTCTGATTACATGATTCTGTGACGAATGATTAAAAAGTTATATGTTTTTAATACCCTCAGCCCCAGCAGCTGCATCCAACAATAATTAATAAAATAAATAACACAACTAATAAAGCAAAACTTCCACCAAAACCACAAGAACCACCGAAACTCATATTCTCTCCTCCTTTTAGTATAAAACTAATGGATAATGAAATTGATCGTTTATTAACAGGTTCGTATTATACAGTATGTTTCTATGTCATTTTTGAGCATGTCTTGGATAAATTTAAAAAGACATTCCCCTGAGTTCCTAAATTTTATCCCAATAACATCCAGAAAACTTACAATGGATACCAAAACCCTTTGAAAATATTGAACTTTAGGTAAATGGCCAGTACTAAAATTATAATACCGATAACGAGCCCTAGATAATCCTCTTGTTTTGCTTTTGTTGTAAAATACCATGTTCGCTTCTCTTTTTTTCCGAATCCTCGTAAGTCCATTGCATTTGAAACCGTATCAATTCGCTCTAAAGAATGAATAACAAGTGGCCAAAAGATGATTACCCGATTTTTAATACGTTCCCAAAAATTCGTCTCTCCTCTTTCAAATGGTACACCTCTTGCTTCTTGAGCGTGCTTAATCAATTTGTATTCCGCTTGTATATTCGGTATGTAACGAAGCGCAATGTTTATTGCATAGGCAATCTTATATGGTAAGCCAATTTCATGCAGGCTGCTAGCGAACTCACTTGGATGTGTCGTGTATATGAAAATAAGTGTAAATGGTAATAACGTAAAATACTTTAATGAGAGCGTAAGAGCATAAAATAGTGTTTCAAATGTAATCGTAGCATATCCAATATGCAAGAATGCTGTACTTGTACCAGTTAACTCAGATCCATGAGTTGGTGTAATCAATAAAATCATCATTGAATTTAGCATACTAAATGTGAAAATAACACTAAATATAATTACAATTTTTTTTATAGGGATTTTAGCGATCACTAATCCTAAACAACCAATGAAAAACAAGCATAATAAAATACGAAAATCAAAAAATATAAACGTAAGAGTCATCCAAATTATAAATAACAACAATTTAATTGCGCCGTCCATACGATGAAAATATGTATGATTATCTATATAAAATAAATCTGATTTATTCATAATCCCCTCTCCTTTTTGCCTCCATATACATTTGTACAAAAACGTCTGGAAAAGGGACTTTACTCAAATTCGCTAAAGTTGTTAGCGAACTCTCCTGTAAATTAGCTTGTTGTAATACTTCGCTATTTGCTAATACGCTTGGAACAGTATCATTAGCAAGTATTTTCCCTTTATGAAGGACAACTGCACGGTCTGCATATTCTAAAGCTAGATTCATATCATGTGTAATAAAGATGAATGATATTCCTTGTGCCGCTAGTAGGCTTATACAAGACATAAATTGTTTATAATGAAAATAATCTTGTCCTGCTGTTGGCTCGTCTAATATGATAAGCTTCGGATTCCTTGTTAAAACCGATGCAATGGTAAGCCTCTTTTTTTGTCCGTAACTTAACGCTTGAATAGGCCAATTTCGGAATGGATATAATCCACAAATTCGCAATGCATCTTCCACGCGTTTATTTATTTCTGCGCTAGAAGTCTTCTTTAATTTTAATGAAAAAGTAACTTCATCCCAAACAGTAGATTGTGTAATCATGTGATTAGGATTTTGCATGACATAGGAGATCACTTCTCCACGCTTTCGAATAGACCATGAACTTATATTTTCATTATCAAGTACAATTCCCCCTTCCTTCGCTTTGTTCATTCCCGTTAATGTATGTGCAAATGTAGACTTACCTGCACCATTATGGCCTAATAATGCTACAATTTCTCCCTTTTGTATAGAGAGTGTTATATCCCTTAATGTAAAATCTTTTTGCGAATATGAAAATGATATATTTTCTATTTCACATAAGATTTCTTTTTTTTGTTGTTCTTTAAACATGGTAGAATTTAACATCCATTGCTTAATCGCTTTATTCACATTTTCATGATCTAAACTTTCAATTGGATATAATTCTTCATCTAAAATATTCATTCTTATATTTTTTAATGCTTCAATATATACAGGTTCTCTTAACCCTATTTTTTGTAGCATGTTTGTTTGTAAAATTCTTTTTGGTGAATCAACCGCTACAATTTTTCCTTCTTCTATTAATATGATTTTATCAAGGTCTTATTTTAATATTTCTTCTATTCTAGGGGTACGGAAACGATTCTGGGTATGAGGGGCCACTCTGGAATTTAATTACAAATAAAAAAGAACTTTATTCAAG
>NZ_JAEHBX010000159.1:0-3290 GCF_016483395.1 Bacillus cereus group sp. N21 | reverse complement strand
AGAAATAATATTATTATGTAAATTATAATTTATAAAATAGATAATTTAAATTTATTATAACATAAATAAAAAGTAAACTATTTAAATTGATATCTAATAACGATATATAATTTATAATTAAATTCATTTTTATTATAGTATAAAACGAATAAATAAGAATGAATAAAAATAAACTCATAATAACCATAGAAAATGGGTAGTTTTCTATAGTTATATTAGACTTTCGTTTTTATAAAATTTAATCTTACTATGTAAATAATTTTGAATATATTTCAGTTATAATAATAGATATAAAAGTAATTAATAAGGAGTTGTAGGATAATGGAATTTGAATTGATATCAATTCATAATGAAACTTCTTTAGACAGTATTGAAAAACAAAAACAAAATTTCACGAACATAATTACATTATGGAATCGTGAATATATAGATGAAGCTGAGTTTAAAAAGGAAAATAATGAAAGAGACGATAAATATACATATGAGGGATTTTCAGATGAAGAGATTCTATATTACTACTTGAACCGGCAAACACATTTTGACCAGGAAAAACGTATCAAGGACGCATCCAGGAATCTATATGCACGTGATTTAAGCCAGTTTTACTTCTTTATCAAACAAAGTACAGAATTTCTGCAGCAAGATGTAAAAGATTATGAAGTTGGCCAAGTTTGGAGGAATCTAAGAAAGCGTCATATCCGAAGCTATCAAAAATGGCTATCCCAGGAGGCAATCTCCTATCAATCAAAAGAAAAATACAAAGCATCTACTATTAGTAGGAAGCTTGGTGTGATACGTTCCTATTTGAAATGGTTATATGAAATCCAATATATTCAGGAACCTCTTCATGTGGAGATTCTAAGCACGACGGTGAATAAACAGCATAAACCAAAGCGTGAGTTATCATATGAGGAAGTGAAGCAACTGCTAAACTACTACAAGGATAATGAAATCAATTACGCTTTATTATCGGTCCTGGCTACTACAGGATTACGTGTAGCAGAAGTAGCACATGCGAAATGGGAGCATATTGAATATGACTCTATACGTGGACGTTATTACTTAACAGTAGACACAAAAGGTGATAATGAAAGGATTGTTTCCATTAATAAGGAGATTTTTAATCGTATCGTTGCATTCCGAATCCGTAGACGATTACCTATAGATATAGGCAATAAAAATGGCGGGACCATATTTCAAACGAAGAACCATACTGCTTATAGAGAAAATTATCTATCACAATATATTTCTAAGATCATAAAAGATACAAAGTTATCCTTTACGGAGAATATTCGTATTACTCCTCACTTTTTTAGACATTTTTATGTACAGTACTTATATGATTACAAGGGACTAGCACCTCATGTTATTGCAGCTGCAGTAGGTCATAAAAATGACCGGACGACAAAAGAAAACTACTTAAAACAAAGATTGACGAAAGATAATGATGCTGGAAATCTAATTTCGGAAGATGAATTCTAATTATATCGCTTTATATTTTGTATTAAACAGCTTCAATACCACTGTTTTTAGTTATGTATTTTTTACATAATTAAAATTGATTATCTACCTGTTTTTTCTGTTTTTTTATAAGGATTCATTAGTTCTTCGCCAAGATTCCCTAAACAATTAACATATCGATAGGGAAGCGTGTAGAACCTTGCTATAATGAAAAGACTGCAAGGCCTTCTTGAAAAAGCGCTTTGCAGCCTTCTGGTCTCTTGTTTTGCTCAGGTAAAAATCGATTGTATTTCCTTTCGAATCAACAGCACAATACAGGTACATCCATTGACCTTTTACTTTGATATATGTTTCATCGACTCTCCAGGAGTCGCTTGTTTGTTTAAGATGACGTCGGATTCGTTTGTCCAATTCAGGACTGTACTGATGAACCCAACGCATAATCGTTGTATGAGAAATGGATAAGCCCCGTTCCTCCATCATTTCCACTAAATCACGAAAACCGAGGTTGTACCGTAGGTACCATCTTACCGTTAACAAAATAATATCAGGCTGATAATGCTTCCATTTGAATACATTTTCTTTTTCTATATGGATCACACACCTTTTATAGAGTAGTACTATCAGTATGTCCAAGTTTACTAGACCAGTTTCACATATTTTAAAATCTTTGCACCAGAACCAATTTTACAAACCCTAATATATGTTAAAAGTAAAAACACATAACAGATCTTTCTTGTAATATGCTTTTTTGTTTTTGCTAGGTAACTTCTATTGTCATAAAGTAAACAGTATAGTTATTTGGGGTCCTTTGACACTTTCATTTGATACGGTGCTGAATGTGTACTAATGTTTGCTGCGTGATTAGGTTACATTGCTATACTGATTACAAATTCAAAAAGACCTTTGAGTTCTACCTATTGTTTTGTGAGTGGCCCCAAAAAGAAGGAATCGTTGCCGTGCCCTATATAGGAAACTACAAGATAAATCATAATAAAAATACCCGCCCAAATTGGAAAATTTTTCAGATGTGGCGGGTTATTCTTTGAATCGTTGCCGTACCCCTTATCTTTTATGGTCTGCTTTTGCTACATATTTATCTTGGACAATTTACAGCATGAATTGATAAATTACAAAAACTTGAGCATAATTAAAAATGCTCAAGTTTTTGTATTGTTTGGTTTTTATCAAGAAAATGTAATAAATACGACCAAAAAAATTAAACATGTTTTTAACAATATCTTGGATAGTCACTGCTTTAATTCATTTAACTCTTGCATACATTCTTGAACAAGTGTGACCGCCTGACTCATGGTAGCTCCCCCGCCAAATGCAGCTGTTACGCCAATGATCTCAAGAATTTCCTGCTCTGAAGCTCCTTGATCTATACATCCTTTAGTGTGATAAATAATGCAATACTCATCCTGAGAGTAAAGGCTTATCCCTAAAGCAACCAATTGTTTTACTTTTTTTGATAATGTACCCTCTTTAAAGCATTCCTCTGTAAAAGAATTAAACTGTTCAGCCAGTTTTGGCATTTTTTCCGTAAATAAACCCAACCCATGTTTATATTGAAGAAGTGCAGATTCAGTAGTATTTCTACCTTCAAATTCCATATTTAATCAACCCCATTTCTAGTATTTATAAAACATACGTTAGTATGAGCTTAAAGTACTTTGATTAATCATGTTTGACATTATGTAATTTAGGGGGGCATCTTTACTTTTCAAAAATAATTCTTCTAAAATAAACGGTTCTGGTGCAAAAATAAATTATAAAAAAAGTAGGACCTGAATTTCCTACTAAATTACAGATTATGATGCGATACC
>NZ_JAEHBX010000158.1:0-3439 GCF_016483395.1 Bacillus cereus group sp. N21 | reverse complement strand
ACCGGAACCATCTTTTAAGTGCCTAATTTTTAAAGGTCTTTTTATTAAACTGTCCATTTTATAGGGTACAGTTCAATTGTTACCTCTTTTATTAGCCACTTTATTAAGTGCCTGTCAACAGAACGATAAAGAAGAAGCAAAAAGTGAAGAATCAAAAGTTATGGACACTATTATGGAAACGGTAGATGAAAAGGACTTCCTTAGTGCCTCCATGAGCGATACACCAAGAACAGTAGACCTAGAAATAGCGGATACTGTAAATACAAGTAAGTTAAAAAAAGAGATTAACACTCAATTAAAGAATCAAGATATTAGACCATATACAATTAATGTGAGTCAGAGAAATATGGACACTGTAAAGAAAGAGAGGCGATGGAGCGAAGTTTATAGTTCTATTTTTGATGAAGTGTTTACCAAAAATGGATACAAAGGTCTTGGAATTCAGCAAGTTAATTTCGAATCGAACCAACCTATTACTCTTGCTATACATACTACAATAAATAATTCTGATCCAGAATCCAAAGAGTTTGGAAAGAAAATAGAAAAGGAAGTTGATGATTTACTTAAAACAAAGAAAGTAAAACAATGGATTGAAAACGACTCATATACTATTGAAATTTATAGTCAAGATAAACAAAAACTCAACTGATATGTCAATACGGATACCTAAAAAAAAGACGCTACTAAACTAAAAAGACTAGGAAAATATTATATCCTAGTCTTTTTAACTTATACTATTTTATTTCTATATTAGGGGTCACCATACATGCCCATCAACTTAAGAATTTTATACGCCCCCAAAACGAAAAAAATAAGCTGAATGGTCACAAATAATTGTAGAGAGATAAAAATTTTCGTTTAGAGGGTACTTCATAACTTTAGATTGATAGTGATTGGGGGATACTCCTTATGAAAAATGCTTGATTTAAATAAATCCATTATGTTACAAAAAATCATTATCAAAATGATTTTCACAAACATTTTCGAAAATTGTACCGTGCACTTTTTATTCTTTTATTCGAATCTACTTTTTACTTGCCAGCACTGATGCTCCTTTTACCTCAAAAAAACAAAAACCCCTCAGACAAGCTGAGAAGTATATTAAAATCAAAACTCGTTATTCTGTTTTGCTGTTAGTTCTTTTAATCATTTGTTATTATTCTTTAGAATAGGTCTAAAAGATCATCAAATTTCTCTATAACTTGATCATATTCACCTACATTTCCAAAACCGTAATTTGCGTAAACAAAAGGGATACCCGCATACCTAGACGCATTTAGATCACTCTCTGTGTCTCCAACATAAACAGGTTTCGAAAGGTTATTTCTTTCAATTATTAATTTGATATTGTCTCCTTTTGTAAGGCCTGTTCTACTAGGGACTTCATAATCTAAAAAGTAATTCTCAAGTTGATGATAACGGAAAAATCCCTCAATATAACCCTGTTGACAATTACTAACGATAAAAAGTTTATATTTCTTAGAAAGGTTATATAGTACATCTTTCACGTTTGCATAAAGAACTCCACCGTGTTCCTCTATATATTTGCCTTCAATCTCAAAGCACTGTTTAATTATTTGTGTTCGAGTGTCTAAATCTAAGTTTGGAAATAACTTACTACTTATGTCGTCCATTTGAAGTCCCATAGTACCTTCGAAGTCTTTTCTTGTTAATTTCTTTTCTACTTGCTTATTTTCCTCAACTATACTATTCCATGCAAGTAGTACAGTGTTTATAGAATCCCAAATAGTTCCATCCAAATCGAAAATTATGCTATCCATATGTATGTCCTCCCTATCATTTATAACATATACGTACCAAACTCAGCTCAATCAATCTCTGTAATTCCTATATATGTAAATTTTATCACAAACACACACTTTTTAAATGGGATAGAAGGAGTAATTGTGACATGAAGTGCAAAATAATCCACAAAAAATGTAATAATACAACCGATTTGCTATTATCGGGGTTCAGTCACATTACCACCAAGAGCTAAAGAAAATTTGTATCCATAAAACGAAAAAATCGCTATTCTTTTTGTAGAAATATGCAGAAAGGGTGGAGTTTTTTATGAATCTTTCGATTCAAAGTGAACTACAATTATTTGCTGAAGAATTATATGAGCATCTTACTCCTTCATTTTTAGAAAATCTTGCTAGAGAACTAGGTTTTGTACAACGAAAACGTAAGTTTTCAGGGCATGATTTAGCTACTATCTGTGTTTGGATTAGTCAACGGGTAGCGAGTGATTCTTTAGTACGACTATGTAGTCAACTTCATGCTGTTACAGGAACAATCATGAGTCCAGAAGGACTTAATAAACGTTTCAATAAAAAAGCTGTTTGCTTTTTAAAACACATTTTTTCTACATTACTAAAAAGTAAAATTTGTGAAACATCAGCGATTCCAAGCTCTTCAATCGCTTATTTTCAACGAATTCGTATTTTAGATGCAACGATTTTCCAGGTACCAAAGCATTTAGCTAGTGTGTATCCTGGATCAGGTGGTTGTGCTCAAACAGCGGGTATAAAAATCCAGTTAGAATATGATTTACATAGTGGCCAGTTTTTAAATTTCCAAGTGGAACCAGGGAAAAATAATGATAAAACCTTTGGAACAGAATGTTTAGCAACATTACGTCCTGGTGATCTATGTATTCGGGATTTAGGCTATTATTCACTGGATGATTTAGATCAAATGGACCAACGTGGCGTGTATTATATATCACGGCTCAAATTAAACAATAGGGTGTATATAAAAAATGAATTTCCTGAATACTTTCGAAATGGGACAGTAAAAAAACAGTCTCAGTACATCAAAGTTGATTTAGAAAACATTATGAATACCTTAAAACCAGGGCAGGTCTATGAAATAAAAGATGCTTATATTGGAAAGGATAAAAAACTATTCACTAGGGTGATTATGTATCGATTAACAGGAAAACAACTTCGTGAACGTATGAAAAAACAAGTGTATACGGAAAGCAAAAAGGGAATTACGTATTCAGAAAAAAGCAAAAGATTAGCTGGCATGAACCTGTATGTTACCAATACACCTTGGGAGATTGTTCCGATGGAACAAATACATGATTTTTACTCTCTCCGCTGGCAAATAGAAATCATCTTTAAAACTTGGAAATCTCTATTTCAAATTCATCATTGGAAAAATATCAAACAAGAGCGATTAGAATGTCATGTTTATGGAAAGCTTATTGTCATTTTTCTATGTTCTTCTACTATGTTTAAGATGCGACAATTAATTTTACAAAAGAAGAAACAAGAATTAAGTGAATATAAAGCAATTGGAATGATTCAAGATCATTTACACATTTTATATCAATCCATACAACAAAACACCCAAGAAACATACTAAGATTAGTAGTGCAGACCAAGGCATTGGTTCGCACTACTATTTTTTATATAGTAGAAGTGAAGAA
>NZ_JAEHBX010000157.1:0-3537 GCF_016483395.1 Bacillus cereus group sp. N21 | reverse complement strand
GAGACATTATGGCTTAGCACATGATATGCTGCGGTATAAATTTGACAACTGTTGGATCAATCAAATGCTAATATTCAGGTTTTATTTACTCCGACTGGGAATTAATAGCTTAATAAGTGAATTTAGCATATAAATTTCATATTTGATGGCGATGGGATTTTTTCTTGTATTCTTATATTTTAGAAAATTCCAGCCCGAACTATTGACTTTATAAATGTATTTTTTATACAATTGTATCTCGACTGAAAAATTCGAACGGACAGGAGGGAATCAGCATTATGAGTACTATATTTGAAGAAGAATTACAGCGGATGAAAAAAACTTTATCTACAATGGATGAACAACTAGACAAATTGGAAAAAATTCCAGTTTACTATGGCGAGGATTTTAAAGAACAAATACTTGAAAGTATGAGGGAGTCAAATCGGCAAAACCTACGTATTGGTGTGCAAGAACCATACTTTGGGCGATTAGATTTTCAGGAGGATGGACAGCCAGAACCAAACCCGATTTATATTGGTAAAGTAGGTGTTTCTGATGAAGAAACGATGAAACCAATTGTTATTGACTGGCGCGCACCTGTTGCTAGTATGTTTTATTCGTTTACTGGTGGTGAAGAACCGGCTTTTTATCATTCACCAGATGGCTTAGTAGAGGGCGATGTGTATTTAAAAAGGAACATTGCTATTCGCAAAAGAGAACTGGAACGTGTTGTTGATACATATGTAAAAGGAAGTGAAGATGTATCTCTTGCAGATGATTTCCTTCTATATCGATTAGGTGAAAACAAGGATAATAAATTAAAAGATATCGTTTCGACGATACAATCTGAACAAAATGACATTATTCGTGCAGAGAAAAACATGCCATTATTAATTCAAGGGGTTGCAGGAAGCGGAAAAACAACAATCGCTTTACATCGCCTTGCTTTTTTAATTTATGAATATCGCGAGCAGCTAGAGGCAGAGAGAATGATTGTATTTGCTCCAAACAGTTTGTTTTTAGATTATATTTCTAGTGTACTTCCTGAACTTGGTGTAGGAAATATTAGGCAAACAACATTTCAAGATTGGGCGCTAAATACATTAGATGATGCGGTGAAATTGAAAGATACTGAAGAAAAGTTGAAAGAAGCTTTTTCGATAAATCGCGATGATAAAAAGGTTATGCTCGGTAAATTAAAAGGAACGATGAAATTCAAGTCATTTATTGAAAAAAATATTGTTCAATTTGAAAAGAATTTATTACCAATAAAAGATTTTGAGGCATGGGATAAAGCATCTATTACAGTAGAAGAAATTAGAAAATGGATGCAAGTGGAATATAAGCACTCTCCATTAAGGAAGCGTAGAGAAAGATTAGTCGGCCGAATAAAGCGCTGGATTGAGATTGAACTTAAAAAGTTTGAAGGAACAAATGAGAAAAAAGCATTAAAAAAAGAAGCTACAAAGAGATTAAATGCCTATATGAAATTTTGGCCTAAAATGAGCCCGTTATCATTTTACAGTTCGATGATGAAGCAAAAAGAAATATTGGAAGTTTTACCTGAAGAACTTGTTCAGGAAACAGAAAAAAATTGTCGTAAAAAAGAAGTGTATGTAGAAGATTTAGCACCTCTTATTCATATTCACCATCGATTAGCAGGTATCGAAATCGGGCAAAAATTCCACCATGTTGTTATAGATGAAGCACAAGATTTTTCACCATTCCAAATTTATATATTAAAAGAAATTACAATGGGTAACTCGTTTACGATTTTAGGTGATTTATCGCAAGCAATATATGATTATCAAGGGATTGAAGACTGGAATGACTTTAAAGAAGTATTTCAAGAAACCGGTTATTATGAACTGACGAGGAGTTATCGTTCTACAAAAGAAATTATTGAATTTGCAAATGAAGTCATTAAAAATGCTGAAATTCCAGTAGGGCTCGCAACCCCTGTTTTCCGTAGTGGTGAGAAAGTAAAGGTTATTTCTACGGACAATCAATTTGCCGCAATTGTAAAGACTCTACAACATATGCAGAGTGAAAATGTGAAGACGATTGCTGTTATAGGAAGAACAGATGATGAATGTCGTGATATATATGAAAAGTTAACAGCTACAGGAATCACTGCTAACGTCATCGAAGCAAACCAAAGTAAATATGAGGGTGGTATTTCAGTTGTACCTGTGTATTTAGCAAAAGGGCTAGAATTTGATGCGGTACTTCTTATCGATGTTGATGAAGTACATTATAAAGGTACAAAGCATGATGCGAAACTATTATACGTTGGCTGCACGAGATCTCTCCATGATTTACGGATTTTCTATTCTGGGGAAGCATCACCTTTAATTCAAGGAATACAAGAAGAGTTTTATGAAAGTAAATAATAGATGTTTCAAGAGGATTTTCAAGTAATGGGGTAGCACCCCATCGTCATCAACCTAACGAAATTAAATACCCCCAAAACGAAAATTTTCTTTCTCTACAGTTAGTTCTTTTGAGAATGCAGCGTATTTTTTAGTTTTAGAGAATAATGAATTTCTTAACTTAACGGCTATGAGTGCTATCTCCTATAGTGAATATTTTTTTTAAGCGGTTCAGGAACAAACATAGGCTGTGGAGAAGACTTTCTCCACAGCCTAAACTTCTTAATAGGAGCAGTTTTTAGTATGTCTTGAGTAAAAACTTTGATCTCTTCATGTATAAACTCTGATGAAATACGATTCCTGATTTGTTTCCTCCACAATCCATTCTGCCATCATATAAAGTAAAAAAGAGATAAGAACAATGTATGAAGTATAATTTCTCTCCTCGAATATATATTCTTAGCCCACGTAACCGGCTACTAAAAGAATTACCTTCTTCAACCGTTTTCCTTTAAAATATCCCATTCATTATAAACATTAATTTTTTCTAGAATAATTGAATTTAAATAACGGATTATCGACATTAAATTATGTAATTTTGCATAATGTTACATAAATTCGGCATTTTCCCTTTTTTTTGACAAGAATAGACAGTATACTTTTTACAAGTTTAATATTTCAGAAAATTATACGAGGTGAAAAACATGAAAAATAAAAAAACATTAGCTACAGTTGCATTAACAACAGGATTAGCTTTAACAACTGTAACACCATATGGACTAGGTCATGCAGAGGAAACAGATCAACTACAAGTTCAAATGCAAGAGGATTCGTTTCGTACAGGTGAACTTACACGACCATCACAAAAGGCACCAGAAAATGTAGTAAAAGATGCTCTTAAGGAGAAAACAGAGCAAGCTTTGTCTCCAAAACAAGTTAATGGAGAAACGGGAGTAGATTATAAGGTTCTTCAAAAGCGTGGTTCTTATGATGGAACTACACTTGTGCGTATGCAACAAACATATGAAGGAAAAGAAGTATATGGGCATCAATTGACTGCACACGTAGATAAAAAGGGTGTTATTAAAAGTGTTTCAGGAGATAGCGCGCAAAATTTAAAACAAGAAGATTTAAAGAAGCCTATTAATCTATCACAAGAAGAAGCGAAACAATATATTTATAC
>NZ_JAEHBX010000156.1:0-3550 GCF_016483395.1 Bacillus cereus group sp. N21 | reverse complement strand
CTTTTCTTCACTTCTACTATATAAAAAATAGTAGTGCGAACCAATGCCTTGGTCTGCACTACTAATCTTAGTATGTTTCTCGGGTGTTTTGTTGTATGGCTTGATATAAAATATGTAAATGATCTTGAATCATTCCAATGGCTTTATATTCACTTAATTCCTGTTTCTTCTTTTGTAAAATTAATTGTCGCATCTTAAACATAGTAGAAGAACATAGAAAAATGGCAATGAGTTTTCCATAAACATGGCATTCTAATCGTTCTTGTTTAATATTTTGCCAATGATGAATTTGAAATAAGGATTTCCAAGTTTTAAATATGATTTCAACTTGCCAGCGGAGAGAGTAAAAATCATGGATTTGTTTCATCGGAACAATCTCCCAAGGTGTATTGGTAACATATAGGTTCATGCCAGCTAATCGTTTGCTTTTTTCCGAATATGTAATGCCCTTTTTACTTTCCGTATACACTTGTTTTTTCATACGCTCACGAAGTTGTTTTTCTGTTAATCGATACATAATCACTCGAGTGAATAGTTTTTTATCCTTGCCAATATAAGCATCCTTTATTTCATAGACCTGTCCTGGTTTTAGGGTATCCATAATGTGTTCTAAATCAACTTTGATGTACTGGGACTGTTTTTTTATTGTCCCATTTCGAAAGTATTCAGGAAATTCATTTTTGATATACACCCTATTGTTTAGTTTGAGCCGCGATATATAATACACGCCACGTTGGTCCATTTGATCTAAATCATCCAGTGAATAATAACCTAAATCTCGAATACATAGATCACCAGGACGTAATGTCGCTAAACACTCTGTTCCAAAGGTTTTATCATTATTTTTTCCTGGTTCAATTTGAACATTTAAAAACTGACCACTATGTAAATCATATTCTAACTGAATTTTTATACCCGCTGTTTGAGCACAACCACCTGATCCAGGATACACACTAGCTAAATGCTTTGGTACCTGAAAAATCGTTGCATCTAAAATACGAATTCGTTGAAAATAAGCGATTGAAGAACTAGGAATGACTGATGTTTCACAAATTTTACTTTTTAATAACGAAGAGAAAATATGTTTTAAAAAGCAAACAGCTTTTTTATTGAAACGTTTATTGAGTCCTTCTGGACTCATAAGCGTTCCTGTAACAGCATGAAGTTGACTACATAGTCGTACTAAAGAATCACTCGCTACCCGTTGACTAATCCAGACACAGATAGTAGCTAAATCATGACCTGAAAACTTACGTTTTCGTTGTACAAAACCTAGTTCTCTAGCGAGATTTTCCAAAAACGAAGGGGTAAGATGTTCATATAATTCTTCAGCAAATAATTGTAGTTCATTTTGAATCGAAATATTCATAAAAACGTCATCCTTTCTGTATATTTTTACAAAAAGAATAACGTTTTTTTCGTTTTATAGATACAATTTCATTCATTTTTCTTGGTGTTCCGCATCCCATTCACTTAAATAGGATGCATATTCTAATTCATCTGGATTCTCATGTAACATAGAAATAAATTCTAATTTATTTCCATCACAATCCAGAAAGTATACACTTGCAGCGGGCATCCATCTTTGGACAATTGGCTCTTGATTTCCTTTTCCCTGACTTCCTACCACTTCTATTCCACGTTCCTCTAACCACAATTTAGAAGTCATTAAAAACTCCAAATCTAAACCAAAAGCACAATGTTTCGGCTCAAAGTCTTCAATATTATGTACTTCCCATAATCCAAGCATTTGTTTTTTATTTTCTCCTACCCAAAAGAAAGCCACTCTTCTTTTGGATAGTTTTCTTGCTAACGCTAACCCTAGCTTGTTTTGATAAAAATCTATCGCCTTTTCTAAATTTCTTACATGTAAATGAGTCTCGTATATGTTCTGTATCATTATGCTTATTCCTTTCTTTATTGGTAACTACCAGTTGAGTAGTTACTGTAATTCTAAATTTGAAATATGTATAATCCTAATAATGTACATCTATATCCGATACACCTATTTACTATTATATCGAAATTGAAATATGATAAATCCAACTGAGGTAGCAAGTTCAAATGAAAATTCCACTACTTTTGTAGGAGAAATATCCATTAAATTCAGATGAAATCATATTTAAATAATGAAAAAACGCTATTCTTTTGGTAAGAATATAAAGAAAGGATGGCATTTTTTATTCTTTGGGGTAGTTAATGTTCTTAAGTTGATGGGCATGTATGGTGACCCCATGCCCATCAACTTAAAAATTCAGAATTCCCCAAAAACGAAAAAATGAGCTTTTTTGTTACAAGTTAGCACAAAATTTCGTTCTTGGGGTACTATAAAATTCTTACGTTGATGGATGTATAGGGCACCCCATAAAGAAAAAGAACCTGCTCGAATGCAGATTCTTTCCGATAATGATTTATGTAAGTAAGACCTGAAAATATAATACAATGCATCAAAAATGAATTCAAGTATAAAAAGAACCCGTTGAAGTTTGGGTCCTTTCAGAAGTGATGATGTTTTCTCTGTTTCAGATAGAGAAAAAATACAAAAATATAATACATCTAAGTATAGAAAATTTCAATACTCAAAATAGGAATCACCGCGAGGTACTGAATATGGTTTCTTACTTTATTCAGTTGTTTCAAATATAATTTCATTGGACTGGGAGAATTTATACAATTTCCTTGCGAACTTTAAAATATCTTCTTCGCTACCATTTAAAATTTTTAAGTCTTTCTCAAAGTATTGCCCATCTTTTTTTAAAGAAGATAATTCTTTCTTTTCCTTACCAATCATGATTTGTTTTTCTTTAATAATATCTTGTTGCTTATTAATGGAATATTGTAGAAAGAAAATCACAGGTAACATAAAAGCTAAAGCGAATATAACACGGCGCCGTATTTTTTTATTATTAACTTGGTACGTATTAGGATTCACTTGCTGTGATGGTATTTTGGTGTTCGATTGTTGTGATAATATTTTTGGGATGTTTCCCATTAAAATGCCTCCATTACTGAGTGTAGAATTTAAATCGTTTAAAAGTATTATATATGTTCAATGGGAAATTTTGAAACTTTTTTAGTGAAAATGAGTTTTATAAAGTTGAAGCAAAATCGTTATTCGGTAGAAAAGGATAATGAGTGATGTTTGAAATAAGATGTTGCTTCTGTGTTGGCACTAATAGGGGTCACCATATATCACTATCAACCTAAGATGAATTTATACCCATAATTCATAGAAAGCGTTATTCTTTTTGTAGAAATATACAGAAAGGATGGTGTTTTTGGGGTACGGAAACGATTCAAAGAATAACCCGCCACATCTGAAAATTTTTCCAATTAAACTTTTAGGATAAGTCATATGGGACGCTTTTACCTTAGGAAAAACAGCAAATAGCCTAATGTTCCAATTAAGTACACCTTTTGGGATGCTTTTATTACTAAGTATTAAAAAATACGGAGAGGCCTTTGTGTGTCTATAAAAGTATACCTTTACAGATACATAGAAAACTATAAAAAACCACGTCTATAAATGTCTATTTCCTACTTTGCAGAC
>NZ_JAEHBX010000155.1:0-3592 GCF_016483395.1 Bacillus cereus group sp. N21 | reverse complement strand
CCATAGAAAAAATCCCCTCCATAGTAAACAGATTAATGTGCTTTCTTTTTACTGTCTACTATAAGGGGATCATATCAATATGCGGGTTCTTTTTTTGTGGAGAAATTGTGCAGAAATTATGAAAATAATGTAAAGAATTTTTGTATTTTATGTAACAGTGTGGAAGAAAGTTGTTTTTTAAGCTTTTTTGTTGAAAAAGTCGGTTTGATAAAATTGTGTATTTTTGTTAGAATTTTATTGAAATTAAGAAGGTGTAATGAGGAGAATAACTCATTTTTACGTATATGTGAAAAAACGAACAATTTGGGGTGAAGGAATGGGCTATAAGTGTTATAGGATGGTGTATCATTTAGAAAACGGTAAAAAAATTAAAGATATAAAGGAATTTTGTTATCGAGATTATGGAAAAATGTTAGAGCGTGTAGCACATCGTGTAATGGATAACGCAGAAGTGACAGCGATTGATAAACAAGGAACAATTATTTCAATAGCTTGTGATGACATTGTAAAGGTAGAACTTGATTACATAAAAGAAAGTTAGCCTTGAGTCATATCGAATTATTCGATAAAATATACTGTTGAATGGTGAAGTGAGAAGAGAGGAGTTTATCATGGGTAGTACAAGACACTTTTATATGTTTATTTTGGCATTTGTACTTGTTGTAGCATTAACGGTATATTTAATTGTTGATAGCAGCTGGTACAACGCAGTGCATCCAGCATTTCTTATTTTTATGTATGTAGGAATTGCGGTTGTTAGTTTTGGGATGAGAGATGAAATGTTAGATCGCTTTGAGAAGTGATACATATATGGGAGACCAACAGGAAAATGTTGGTCTTTTTTTCTTGCTAAAAATAGGGAACTGTGTATATACACAGTGGAGGAAAACATGAATATTATTATTTCAAATTCTTCCCCAGACCCTATTTATGAGCAGATTAGTAAGCAATTGAGGCAGCTTATTTTAAATGGAGGTCTTAAGGGGGGAGATCAATTGCCGTCTATCCGCAGTTTAGCGAAAGAACTGCAGATTAGTGTGATTACGACGAAACGTGCGTACGAGGAGATTGAAAAGGAAAGGTACATTGAAACGGTTGCAGGGAAAGGAACATATGTCTCCGTACAAAATAATGAGCTTATAAAGGAACAACGATTGCGTTTACTAGAAAGTAAAGCAGAAGAGATTGTCCAGGAAAGTAAATTTTTGCAGCTTTCACTGGAAGAGTTGCAACAGATGATTACGTTTCTATATAAGGGGGAATAAGTGACATGTTAGAGTTAAAAAACGTTTGTAAAACTTATATTTTTCAGTGAAAAATATAAGTTTTACATTGCCGCGTGGATATATTATGGGATTTGTTGGGCCAAATGGTGCAGGAAAAAGTACGACCATTAAAATGATTATGAATTTAGTAAAGAAAAATAGTGGGGATATTACGATCTTCGGTAAGGATAATGCAAAAGCAGAAAAAGACATTAAGCAATATATTGGATTTGTGTATGATGAAAATCATTACTACGAAGAGTTAACATGTGAACAAATGAAGAAGATTATTGCACCTTTATATAAAAACTGGGATGAAGCGCAATATCAATCGTATATGGAGAGATTACAAGTTCCGAAAAACAAAAAGATTAAGCAGTTATCAAAAGGGATGAAAATGAAATTTGTGATTGCGTTATCGCATCATGCAGAACGCATCATCATGGATGAACCAACATCAGGTTTAGATCCGGTTGTCCGTAGTGAACTACTTGATATATTGCAAGAAATTGTGATGGAAGAAGAAGTATCGGTATTATTCTCGACACATATTACAACAGACTTAGAGCGCATTGCTGATTATATTACATTTATTCACGAAGGCGAAATTGTCTTTACGGGAGAAAAAGACGAAATATTAGAAAATCATGTGATTGTAAAAGGAAGTAATGACTTATTAGATCTTGAAGGAAAAGAACTCTTTATCGGATTACGTAAAAATAAATTTGGTTTTGAAGGGCTAGCGAAAGATAAGCAAGCAATTGAAAATTGGTTTGGGAACGAAGTTGTACTAGAAAAACCAACTTTAGATGATATTGTTGTGTATACAGCGAAGGGGAGAGGTGCCTATGCGTCAGCTCGTATATAAGGATTTGCTCTTTTTTTATAAAATATGTATAGGCTATTATGAGGTTTGGAGTGGGGGATATGGGTGCAAGGTATATCGCTCCTTTTGTAGGGACGATATTTGCCTTTTTAAGTAGCATGATAGTGAAGAATGTATGGGGAAATGTAGATAATCAATGGGCTTCTAGTTTATTCGTAAATGTATCCTTTTTAATTGGAATGCTTCTTATTTATGTTGCCTCTATGTTTTTAGCTATTGGCTTATACAAAGAGCGTGACTTATAAAAAAACAGGAAGAGGGATACATATAAAGCAACTCATTATGAAAGATTTTATTGTGCAAAGGAAAATGCTCATTTGGTATATAATCTATCCTTTTTTATTCTATATGGCGACGCGAGATAACCATAGTACATTCACACTTACGACAGTTATTATTCCTGTTATATTGATGATGAGAACTTTTTATAGTGATGAAAAAAATCAAAGCGAAAAGATGTTTAATAGTTTACCGATATCTAGAAAACAAATGATATTGGCAAAGTATATGTTTGCGCTGATTATTTTAATGACCAGTGTTATCATTGCTTACTTTACAGTAGGTATTCAGTTAAGAAATGAGACAGTGGATTTTGTAGAAACAACGGTTGTAACTAGTATGAGCCTCGGTTTTATTGTTTTTAGTTTAATTTTACCAATTTACTTTCTGCTAGGTTATCAGAAAACGTTTATGATAGCTTGTTTTCTATTAATCGCACCTATATTTATTTTAGAAGTTTTCTTTAAAGTAAATATAGAGCAATTGAATTTACATAGTGGGTTCTTATGCATGGGGGCAACTTGCATGTTGGTTTTCTCAATGTTGGCTTGTGTGAAATTATATGAGCGAATGGACATATAGCAGGGAAAAAGGTGCCTCATCACAAGACACCTTTTTCAATAGGGAAAATAACACAGGAGTAACTTATAAACAGAAACGGTGCTCGGCATCTCTTTTGGTGCATGTAATATAAGGCTGAAACATATAACAAAGAAAAGAAATAAGAAAAATAACAATAGGATATGTTTATGTATGGAATTTTGCATATAATCAGCTCCTTGTTGATATTATGTCCGGTTGGATTGGAAATATTATTAGATTTTAAAGAAATTAGGGGGAGATGTAATGATGAGAAAACGGACGCCAATAGGAAGAATATTAATTGGAATTGGATTGATTTTGTTCTCTTTAGGTCTTATGATGCTTAATTTTTACTCGGATATTAACTTATTTAAAAACTCGAATAAGGGTATTGGGACTGGCGTTTTTATTCTTGGAATACTATGTCTTATTGCATCCAATTTCTTTAGGTTGCCAATCAACGCGAATCATTAAGTATAAAAAAGACAGTTACTTCTTTTCAGAATGATATTATCCCCTTAAGGTAGACAGTGTAAAAAGACCATGAATAAACATGGATGTTACACTTTTACTTGGAGGG
>NZ_JAEHBX010000154.1:0-3608 GCF_016483395.1 Bacillus cereus group sp. N21 | reverse complement strand
TTTTTAGAGTAATAGTATCAGTATGTCCAAGATTTAGAGGTTACTTGCATGTATCTTGAAGTTTTTGCACCGGAACCAGTTTTATTGTATTGTTCACCGGGGGACTAATCAATTTTAATAAAAAAACATATTAATATTAATTCTAATAATTTTAAATAATTACTTTAATGTGAAGGAATGATTAATAATGAAAATAATTACTTATCTTTTAGCTATATTAACATTAATTGTTATGATTGCTACCAATATTTTTGATATGAATTTACCGTATAAATTAGATCACTGGTTAAGTATTCTATTAGCTCTATTTGTTATTATATTAGGTTTCTATAGTAATAAAAATTCTAATTTTAATAAATAAATTAAAAGAAATATATAAAAAGATTTCATCATACCGGATGAAATCTTTTTATATTGTTTCCCACTAAAATCTCCGGTTCTGGTGCAAAAAATCTCTTAAATTTGGACATACTGATATTACTACTCTACAAAAGGTGGTGTGATCAGTATGGAAAAGGAAAATTTGTTCAAATGGAAGCATTATCAGCCTGAACTAATCTTATTAACAGTAAGGTGGTACCTACGGTACAATTTGAGCTTTCGTAACCTGGTGGAAATGATGGAGGAAAGGGGATTATCAATTGCTCACACAACGATTATGCGTTGGGTTCATCAATATGGACCTCAATTAGAAGAGAAAGTACGACATCATCTTAAATGGTTCTGTTGCAAAGTTTCCGAAGACATAAAGAGATGGGGAATATTGCGGACCAGTTTTATGAAACTATTAATAATTCATGTAATGCGTTATACGTCGAAAAAACGAAGTTTGGTTGAAGACTTCGCTTTTGTTTGTATATGGCATGAACAGTTTCTATACCTTTAATAGTACGTGAGGCATGGCGAAGACTTTGAAAGCCTAAGGAACGGGAAAATCGACGTTTCACATGTCGATGATCTTGGTCGATGATATTATTGAGGTACTTTATTGTACGATGAAAGGTATTTTTGTAAAGACCTATCTCCTTTAATTTTAATATAGGTTTCATCCAAACGCCAAGATAACAATGTGTTTTTGTTTTTCTTCTTCCAAATTTGATAGATAAGATTTCCATATTCATGAACCCAGCGCATGATAGTTGTTGGATGAATAGAAATACCACGTTCTTTGAGAATTTCAGACACATCGCGATAGCTTAAAGAAAAACGACAATAGTAGCCAACGGCTACCAAGATAATATCTTTCTCGAACTGTTTTCCTTTAAAATATCTCATTTGTTACGCTCCTTGTTTGTTTTTTACAGAGTTTAGCTTACTTTAGAAAACTTTGCAAAAGAACCAATGAAACCATATTTTGTATGTATATTCAAAAATTGCGATACCGTCAGGCGCATTTTAAGCCATTTAATTATATTTTTACATACAAAGGTCTTTGAAATTGTGAATTTGAAATAAAGATGTGATGATGTAGCCCTAATTTGGTTTAAAATACAGTTTTCATAGGGGTAGCACGCACATTTTAACGTTTTTATACGCTAAAGGATTCTCAAAACTCAATAATACGATTTGAGTTGAGATTTTGATTTAAAGATGGGTTTTGAGACACTATTTAGGCTCATTTCAGCACATTTTATATTGAAGTGCATTTGTCTCAAATACCTACGTTTTTGAGATTAGATGATTCCCTTAGAGTAGTAAAATCAACGTTTTTTCATGTCGAATTTTGCTTAGCGTATATTTTCGTTAAAATGTTGGCTGTACGCCTTCATGAAGTTATAAAATTAGGACCGTACATATTAGACATATCTAAAATGTACGGTCCTTTTGTTTACTAGTGGTTCACTTATCTTACCTAGAGATAAGTATGTGGTCCTTTTACAATTTGAATTTCTTTTTAAGCTTCTTATATTTTCTATATGAACGTCTAACAATGTTTAACATGAAATACGGTATTTTAACAGGGAAAGGCAATTTATAAATGAAAGGCAAGTAAAATGTAAAATATGCCTTTTCTAGGTCTCTCCACTTACTATCTTCTTTTGTTTTTAAGAAATCAGATATATCGACTACATATCCCCTTCCGTTTTCCATCATCACATTTTTCCCGTGAACATCACAAGGAGTTAATCCTTGTTCCCTTGCATACTCTAAAGCTTCATTGATATCAAGGATTACCTGCTTAGGAATTTTAATCCCCTTATGAATAGCATCGTATAAGGTAATTTCTTTTAAACGTTTCAATACTATGAAATTTTCTCCTTTATATATAAGCTTCGAATAAGAAGGATGATTTCCGATTCTTCGGTATACTTCTGACTCTTTTTCAATTCCTTCTCCTTCTCGCGCGTAAACTTTCACTACCCAATCTTTGTATTCTTTGTGCATAAATACTGCGGCATAATTACCTGTCCCTAAACACTTCCAAAGTCTAGGAATATCTTTAACTACTACAGGCTCGAATTCATCCTCACTTCTTATGCTTACCTCTTTTAATAATTCGTCCTTTATCAATCCCACAAAACTATTTATACTCATCATTTCCACTCCGGTTTTGCTAAAAAGGGGCCCACCCACATTTTAACGAATGTTGGTGCTACCTCAATTACTATCTTAACAAATTAAAATTTTGTCTCTCTATTCTTTCATTCTTTCCTCATACTGTTTAGCAAGCTTATAAAAAGAAGAACGTTTGATGCCATACTTTTTCATGGCTTCTACTGCTGTAATTGAACCAGATTTCCATTCCTTGTAAGCATCCGTAAATTCTTTTGTTATTTCGACAGGTGGGCGTCCTAAACGTCTACCTTGTTTTCTGGCAAGAGCAATTCCTTCAGCTTGTCGTTGTTTAATATCAATGCGCTCTTTTTCTGCAAAGGCAGATAATATTGTCAGTGTTGCTTTTTGAATTGCGCTCTGAATAACATCATTTGTACTTTCTCCAGTGTAATTTACGTTAATGTATGGTTCCTTTATAAATTGTAAATTTACTCTATGTTTTTCGTAATATCTAAATTCTTCTAATGTATCATTCATATTTCTCCCAAGTCTTGTCAAGGAGTCAAACACAATGGTATCTCCTGTACGAACAAGACGCTTTAACATTTGGTAGTTCTCTCGCTCCATATTTTTTCCAGATTCTTTATCAATGAAAATATCTCGATCTTCTATTCCTAAATCTTTCATATTCTGAATTTGTCGTTCTTCGTTTTGATCTTTACTGGAAACTCGTACATATCCAAATTTTTTATGTTTCATATGCCACACCTCACTGATAATTATATCAATAATGTCTGTAAAGGTGTGCAAAATAAACAGATGTCTGTAAAATTAAAAATAAATATTTATAGACGTGGTTTTGTATAGTTTTCTATATATCTGTAAAGGTATACCTTTGTAAACGCTCGTTCGCTTTTTAGGACGGTTCATTTGTAAAACTCACTAATTATGACTTTGCGCATAAATAATATAAGGATTAAATTCCTGAATTTTTACAATATTTAGTACAAATAATATCAATTTACTATAATATGCAATTTATGTAAAATCATAATTAAGCTAAACTCTTCTTTAAATTCTTGCCCCTAACAAGGATTTAAAGACCATGCTAT
>NZ_JAEHBX010000153.1:0-3611 GCF_016483395.1 Bacillus cereus group sp. N21 | reverse complement strand
GAGAAGGAGGAATAACACGATCATTTCAAACAAACCTTGTTATGAAAAGCTATTAGAACAGTTCCTCTTCTTGCTCTTTCAACCATATTTTAAGGAGAAAGGGAAAACATATACTTAAATTCCGAAATAAAAAAATACCATAAAAAGGAATAAGTGTTTTTCCATGTTTCGTAGCATATTAAAAACATAGGAGGTGATACAATATGGCAAACAATAAGAGTGGAAATCGTAATGAATTATTGGTTCAAGGTGCTGAAAGTGCACTTGATCAAATGAAATATGAAATCGCACAAGAATTTGGTGTGCAACTTGGCGCAGACGCAACAGCTCGTTCAAATGGATCTGTTGGTGGTGAAATCACAAAACGTCTAGTAGCAATGGCTGAACAACAACTTGGCGGTGGGGTTACTCATTAATTTTATATGTTAAATGGATATAGAGGAGAGACATACTGTCCCTCTTTTCTCATACACTTCTTTTTAAATATATAGTTAATCTTTTTAAGCACATTAAATAAGTTCCGTAGTCTTAGTTTTATTTAGTAAGATTTAAAACAATAAAATGTCAGGATTTCAAAATCTAAAAATGAATTTATATATTTAATCCTTTGAGCTCTCAAGGCCCTAAATACATAATTAAATATAGAAAAATACGAGGATAAAAGGTTAGAGATTCAAATTATAAGCAGGTAGTATATTTGTATACGTAAATAAAAAAGGAGCAGAGTAAATGAAATATGAAGAGGTATTTACGGTTGAAATTTCGGTAGGCAGTGCAAGAGTAGCAAGACATGAGTTAAAGGCTCATGATGTTATTGACGTCGTTGAAAAACTTGCTCAAAAATATTTAAGTAATCATGAGGGGTATTCTCATAATAAATAAAGGAGCATAATGATATGACCTGTCATGATATTAAGAATCAAACGAAAGAAAAAAAAGATTTAAAATGGTGGCAACTCTCACTCATAGGGATAGGCTGTACGATAGGTACTGGTTTTTTTTTAGGATCCAGCATAGGAATTAAAATAGGTGGCTCTTCAATTATTCTTATTCTTATTCTAACTGGATTTACTACATATATTGTATTTGAAGCATTGGCAAAAATGACTGTAAAAGATCCACAAAAAGGGTCTTTTCGCATTTATTCAAGAAAAGCATTTGGAAATTGGGCTGGCTTTAGTCACGGGTGGACATACTGGTGTTCGGAGCTACTTATTATGGGCAGCCAGTTAAGTGCGTTAGGTATCTTTTCACGCTACTGGTTTCCTAAAATACCACTTTGGATATTTGCTGCTATATACGGAGTAGCGGCTATATTAATTATTTTTATAGGGGTAAAGATATTCGAACGTTTAGAAAAATGGATGGCTATTATAAAAATTACAGCCATAATAGGATTTATAGTGATTGCGATTTTGGTTATTTTGGGATTTATAAAGGGTGGTTTATATAAAGCTCAATTTCCGCAAAATTTTAAAGACTGGTTTCCAAATGGACTAAAAGGCACTTGGTCCTCACTTATTTATGCATTTTATGCATTTGGGGGAATCGAAATTATGGGGCTAATGACAATAAGACTAAAAGACCCTAAAGAGGCACAAAAATCAGGCAGAGTAATGTTAATGATTTTAACGGTTATTTACGTAGTCTCTTTAGGGTTGGCAATTATGATAGCTCCATTAAACCAATTTAATACGAAAGAAAGTCCTTTTGTAATAGCGTTACAAGATTATAATTTGCCGTATGTACCATTTATTTTAAATGTAGTATTAATTTTAGCGGGTTTTTCAACATTAGTTGGTTCATTATTTGCGGTTACAAGTGTATTAATGAACTTAGCTGAAGAGGGCGATGCACCTGCGATGTTTGCTAAAAAAAACAAGAAAAATATATCTTTTCCAACTTTAATTCTTATCATAATTGGACTTGGTGCCTCTATCCTTAGTGCTTTATTACTACCAAAAAATATATATGAATATGTAACAACCGCAGCTGGATTAATGTTGTTATATACATGGAGTCTAATTCTTCTTTCCTTTTGGAGATTAATGAATCCAAAAGGTTGGATGCAGATAAAAAGTATTATTGGTCTTATTATGATTGCGTTAGCTGTTAGTGGAACACTTTTACAAAAAACAACACGTTTTGGTTTCCTAGTGAGCTTGTTGTTCTTAGGAATAGTTATCATTGTTACTATAATTGTTCATTTTGTTTCAAGAAAAAAGAATAGAGTTATGTGAAGTCGATTATTAATGGTGAAGTACTCCTCCCTTATAAAATAGGGATAATTTACTTTTTGTCAATCTATTTAAAAGAAATTGTCTTAGAATACTATGTCATAGCTAAATAATCGGTGAATTTAATTTTAATCCTATTACAGGAGTTCTGTGGAATTAGAAATATGAAGTTTCTAAATAAACTTATACATTAGAACAATTCAATATAGTGAGCAGCAAGGTGAATGGCTGCACTTGTCATGGAAATGGAATTTAACCAGTTTTAAGCAAAGCGAATGTGGCGGTGGTTAAATTGAGTAATGTATTAATAACTGATTCTAATATAGAAATTATTGAAAAATGATTTGGTAGGTTTGAAAACCAAAATATAATCCATAAATAATAAGTGATATTCCAGATACTACTGTAATAAGAGATAATATACGTGCATTCAAAATTTTACGAAATATACTAGAAGTACTTGCCATAGTAATATCCCAAATAAAAATACCTAAAATGATACCAAAGCTATATAACAAAAGCTGCTCTTTATTATAGGAAGAAGCGGCTTTTGCTAATATAGAGCCAAAAATTCCAAGCCAAAATAGAATTGTTAATGGATTAGATAGAGACATAAAGAAACCAGAAAAGAAGCTTTTAATAATTGAATCATCATTTCTAGTATTCCTAATACTAATTTGATTAGCGCTTTTTAAACTTTCGATACCTGTATAGATTAAAACAAAAGCTCCGAAAGACCATAAGAAAAGTTTTATAATATCTTTTTCGAGAAAATGAATCACACCTAAATAAATAAGGCCCATATAGATAATATCTGCAATTATGGCTCCTATGCCGAAAATCCAAGCGTGAAAAAATCCATTCCTAATACCTTTTTCTAACTGTGCAGCATTAATAGGCCCCATTGGAGCAGATAATGATAAACCTAAGAAAACATAACTTAAAAATATGCCCACTTATAACATGCTCCTCCCACTAAATTTTATCTATATTAAATCTATTCAGTGGTTAATGTTTGTACAACTAAATAATAAATGTCTTAACATATTTTTGATAATTTATAAAAAGAGGACAAATAAATCATCCATTCCTTATTTAAAGTAAACGGTTCTGTTGCAAAGTTCTCTAAACCACGTTACATTTTAGAAAAAATGAGTAGGAGCACGACAAGATGAGATATTTTGGTTCTGGTGCAAAAACTATATGGCTCATGTAACGAATCTTCGAAACTTGGACATACTGATACTAGTACTTTAAAAAAGGACGTGATTAGTATGGAAAAGCAAAACTTATTCAAGTGGAAACACTATCAGCCTGAACTAATCTTATTAACAGTAAGATGGTACCTGCGGTACAATTTAAGCTTTCGTAACC
>NZ_JAEHBX010000152.1:0-3651 GCF_016483395.1 Bacillus cereus group sp. N21 | reverse complement strand
TGATGATGTTTTCTCTGTTTCAGATAGAGAAAAAATACAAAAATATAATACATCTAAGTATAGAAAATTTCAATACTTAAATTGTGTCTAAACGACAATTATCAATTGCAAGATAAAAAATATTCTCCTTTGAATTTGATATAAGTTTTATCTAGATTCCAAAGAGATATTACTGTGCCGTTTTGTGTTTCTTTCCCCTACTTTTTTCCTTGTTATATAAAATCTATATAATAAACATAAAATTGAACAAATTAGACGTAACATCTCCTTTTAGAGCCAATATCTTAAACAAATGTTTTTTTAATTTCCCCATAACTAATTGCTACATATTATAAGTAAAAAAGAGATAAGAACACTATTATTAGTGCCTTATCTCTTTTCGAATATGTATTGCATATCCCCTGTAAATTTACCACATATTTTAATGAGACTTACAGATTGCTCCCCCAAAAAATTATGCCTCGTTTTTTATAAAAAATATACAATTTCAACTTTTTACAAAATGCACTATAGGAATATCTGTGCTACGAACATATTGAAATATTTTTGTTAGATATACCTATAATCTTATATTGTTGTAATACATACAAATCGAATATAAAAATAGGTCTTTCTATAAGAATACCCGCCCTTTTCTACAGTTATTTATGTGAATTCAACCCGTTTTTTTCGTTTTGGGGGTGATTGGTTTCTTAGGTTGATGGCGATGCGGCTGTATCCCTAGATCTTGTGCTTGCTGAATGTATATAATCATCGTATTGATTGTGTTGTAACAACCAGCAAATAATTCTCTTAAATTACGTAACTCATGTGTAGCTAATTGCATTTGTGAATCTTCCTTTTCAAATATTTTTTAGTCTCTAAAAAATATTTGAAATGTATATGGATTTTCTTATTACCTCATAATAAAACTATTCATTTTCTTTTTATGAAAGGAGAAAATTTAAATGCATACGGTATGGAAAGGCTCTCTTTCACTTGGATTATTAAGCATTGGTATTAAGCTATATAGTGCTGTAGAAGAAAAAGATATTAAATTTTTAAGTTTTCATAGGGAATGTCTTACTCCCATTAAGTATAAAAAGATTGCTCCTGATTGTACGGATACTGAAGTAAGTGAGGAAGAAGTAGTAAAAGCTTATGAATATGCGCCACATAAATATATAATTGTTGAAGATAAAGAATTAGAAGCGCTACAAAAAAAAGATGAGCCGCGAATAATTCGCATTTCATCTTTTATCCAAAATGATGAAATTGACTCGATTTTTTTTGATCGCTCCTATTTTGTGGGTCCTATCCATGGGAATGAAAAGACATATTTATTATTAAAAGAAGCTTTGGAGCGAACAAATAAACTTGGTCTTATTCGTATTGCTATTCGCAAGAAACAACATCTTGCTATTATTCGAAGCTTTCAAGAAGGTCTTATTTTACAGACTATCCATTACCCTAAGGAGATTCGGAATATAAAAAGTATGCCCGGTCTTCCAAAGATGGAGGAGAACCCAATACACAAACAAGAATTAACTACAGCAATGAATCTAATTCATCATCTAACCACTTCATTTAAACCAGAAGAGTATGTAGATGAATATAAAGAAGCGCTTACTGATTTTATAGAAGAAAAAATCGAACAACAAGAAAAGAATGAAACCATATATCCTGCTACAAACATCATCAATATTATAGAAACATTAAATGCTAGCATTGAACAAGTAAAACAACAAAAAGACAAGAAAAAAGAAGGAATAAATGAACAAAAAGCCACATAATTGTGGCTTTTTTATCTACTCTTAAAGAGGATTACACTTTGGCATCCCTAAACCAGATGATTGTGCTAATTTTAATAAATAATAGCATTCCTCTCTTGCCATGTGGTCTGCCATTCTCGCAGATAGCGAACTTAAAATTTGCTCAGATAATTCTAATTCTTCTATTTCATGAAGAAAATGCGAAAATAAATTTAATTCCAATGAAACATCTTTCGTAAACCTCTTTAATGCTGGAAAATGCTTAAGTTCTGTGCGTAAATATCCCGTCATTTCAACAGCTTTTAAATAAAACTGCTCAAAATGTTTGGCGTACATCTCACTCTTCTCTTTCAATCGTTTCTCTACAAGGTCTAATTCACCTGAAATCGAACCAGCGTGACCAGCCGCATCTGTTAACCAAACCAGATGATAATGTAGTTCATGAAAAACAGGTGGGACCTCTCCTTTTATTAAATATTCTAATACTGTTATATATTCTTCTACTTCATTTACCATATGATTAATGAAAGTTGGAGTAAAGTGGATAACAATTTTTCCTTCCAATTGCTTTTGTATAATATTCAACTTAAATTGCCGGATCTCTTCTGCAGATTGTTTAACGTCTTTTGCAAATTCGACTAAACTGACTGTATTAATACGACTTAAAAAAATATCAAATCTATTTACAAAATACATGGCCCTCTGAATATCTTCAGTTTCTTTTGGCGCTAAAGCATCTAAGAGAAACTGTGCATGATCCCCAAGAACTTTTAGCCAAAATTTATGTTCAAACAATGCACTTTCTTCATAAGTTTGATTCATTCTACGTTTCCTCCTTACCAACTTGTCCTTCACACTTATTAATACTAATGAAAGATGTAAAATATGAATTTGAGCTAGCTTTTATTTATTTACGATGATAAATGATTTAATTGCTGTATATGAATACTTAATATTTACTGTTCATTAGATAATACTTGTTGAAAAACTGTGCTACGAAAGTACCCCATCATTAGTTAATTTATCAAGATATGTGTAGATACCTCCATACAGCTACATAATTATATAATTGATGTACTTATGAACTGTTGGCTAATTTATACATATCAAGCAACTAATCCTCGTGCGTGATATTTACTTTTTCCCTTTAGAGATAGGTTAAATCTTAGGTTGATAGCTATATCTTGATACCTATATTTTAAGCTAATATATATAACAGAAGATTTTCTATACATGAAAACAGGACAAGCCATATGGCTTGCCCCATCAGGAGTAATTCACGAGGATTTTTAAAATGTCCAATCGACTCATATTGGTAAAATGAATCATTGATAGTTTATGTAAAAGAAATGTAATTATACAAAGGATAGCAGGTACCTTCTTTAATTCCCTGCTATTACTGCCTTGTATAATGGAGGGGAATCCTGAAATTCCATTGCTGGTAGCTTATAAAGGGAATATACAAAACTTCTTTTCGTTATATAAAAAGTTAATAATTTGGCAGACAACATTTTAAGTTGTCTGCCTGTGGGTTTCATGAGCTTGATTGGAAAACTAATTGTTTTCCAAGAGTGAAGCCTCTAGTTCAATCAGCTTAGAAATAGTTTATGTAGAAATTATAAAAATATGTAAAGAACAGTAAAATTCTCATTCTACAAATAGTACAGAGCACTAAATAAAAGTGCTCTGTACAAAATAAGCGCTATTAATAAAAACATTCCATATGATAATACATCTGATTGATTACAATATGAAAACATGGAACAAAATTTTTTTCAATTTTAATAATAGCTAACAAAATGAAATTGGAGTTTGCTTATTGTTATATAAGATACGTAAAATCGGTTGTTTTTTGGCTTGTTTGAAGTGCTTTTAATGAAATTGTTGTCCTTGTTGGTTA
>NZ_JAEHBX010000151.1:0-3656 GCF_016483395.1 Bacillus cereus group sp. N21 | reverse complement strand
TATGTATACAAAATAAAAGTAGTATCTAAATACTAATTATTTTTCAAATTTCCGTTTTTTGGTGTTCTTTGTCTTCAATATCAGTTTCTGGCATTCCGTACAATCCATTCATGGCTTGTTCTACTGGTTGAAGTTCAGTTTTTGTAGTATCTGATTTTAATTTTTTTGAGTCGTTACTCTTTTCTTCTTTAGAATGTGAAAAATTCATTTTTACACCTCAAAACACTAAATTTTTAAAAAATAAAAAACGTATGAAAGAGTTTGGCAGATAAACAAATTTATTATCTGCCAATTGAATGACCAATTATTTGAGCTATTGATGTAATAGCATATACATAGTATGTCATCTTTTCTAGAAAAGATGTGAGATGATATAGAAAATTTGTACGTTAGGTGTGGATTCAGGAGATTTCTACCAAATGCACAATAATCAATTTGTTTTTCTCAAATACAAAAGAGGCCGTGGAAGTCTGGTTTGATAAAAATAATTAATACTTTTATGGGAAACAAAAGATATAATAGGGAGGCTTTTTCGTGAAGAATTGCTTTAAAGCAAGTATATATTCTATACTCAGTATAATATTTATAGGAACAATTTTCTTTATTACTTATGTATAAATTAATTGATATATATAAAAGAATCCAAGTGGATTCTTTTAATTAATGTCTTCCCGTACTTATCATTGTATCAATAAAATCCTTAATAAACTCTTTTTGATTGAGTTTCAACCCAATCCGCACCCCTGTAGTTTTTGCACCTGGACGAAAATCACCAATAGTTTGTCCTCTAAAAGATTTTACATCTACTTCTACTTTACGGTACATGTATTGAAAAAATTCGGGATTGACCAATGCACTCATTGCAACAACATCGTGTAAAGGTGCTCCTTTAATACTTGGATTTAATTTTTTATAAGCACTGTAATAATAATCATAGATTGGTTTAATTAACAATTTAAATGGGATATTTGTCTGTTCCACAATGTAATTTACTTGGCTTGGAAGCAAAATAGCTGAATTTGTTATATTTAAAGGAATCATTGTTAAATTTTTTGATTGATTAATTACAAATTGAGTTGAGACTGGATCTCCATATGCATTTGCCTCTGCTACGGGTGTGACATTTCCAGGTTGTAGAAATACCCCAGACATAATATATACTTCTTTTATACTCTGCATCATTTCTTTCCAAAGGTTTAAAGCAATTGCGAGAGAGGTAGATCTACCTACATCAATAATTGTTAGTTCTCCCTTGTACTTTTCAACAATTGATGGGATTAGACTAAAGTCATGAATGGGAATAGATGCTACACTTTCTGGTGGCTGAATAGGCCCAAGCCCTTCCTCACCATGTATTTCTGGATAATAAGCAGTAAACCCATTAAAGAATGGTAAAGTAGCGCCGCTTATAACAGGAATATCTTTTCGTCCAGCTAATTGCAAAAGATAAACAGCATTTCTAGTAGTTTGTTCTTTGGTAACATTTCCATAACTCGTAACAATTCCAACAATTTCAATCTTAGGATTTAACAGACCATATATGATAGCTAAGGAATCATCAATACCTGGATCTCCAAATAATAGTACTTTCTTCAAAATACCTCTCCCTTCTTAGATAACCAAATTTCACAAAAAAACTTATAACATGTATATGCAAGATGTTCTCTTTAAATCTAAAATTTCTTAAAAAAATATTATAATTACATCAATTTTCTATAGTCTAAAACATTTTTAATTGCCCCTTGTTGAAAAAAGAACACCAAAAAAAGAATTGAATTGAATCTATTGATTTGCAACGAAGTATGTCCCACATGGGTTAAATCAATTAGCTAAAAGCTTTTCCATAATAAAGAAGACATAATTTTAGGCACTAAAGATAAAAATTTAATAATGAATAACTGTGCCCAATAGATTTTATAAAAGAAAAGGTGATGGAATGGAACTGTTTAACGAAGGCAAAACTTATCATGCTGGAGATATTGTCTATGTTTTTTACCGAAACCCCCACATCCAGGATGTAGCAAATATACAAGCAGCAGCCGTTGTAAATAACCCTGAAAATCCAAATGAATTAGCTTTATTTCTTTATGAAACTTATTATCCATTATCAAATGAAATGGCTGTTTATTCTACAGAAGAAGAGGCAAATCAAGCTTACAATTACTATTATGGAGATGCTTTAGAGGGGATATTAGAATGAACAATCCATTTATACCTAAGCTAGTATACTTTGAACCGAATGCATTAGATTATCCGTTAGGAAAAGAACTTCAAGAAAAATTCAAAAAAATGGATGTAGAAATTCGGTATACCACCTCACATAATCAAGTGAGAGATCTCCCAGGAGAAAATGATTTTCAAAAGTACAGGGTAGCAAAATCTACTCTTGTCGTTGGTGTGAGAAAGACACTAAAATTTGATACCTCAAAGCCTTCAGCTGAGTATGCTATTCCCTTTGCAACAGGGTGTATGGGCCATTGTCATTATTGCTATTTACAAACAACGATGGGAAGTAAACCATATATCCGTACTTATGTAAATGTGGCCGAAATTCTTGAGGCTGCTGACAAATATATCGAAGAACGAGCACCTGAACTGACAAGATTTGAAGCATCCTGTACATCTGATATTGTAGGGATTGATCACTTAACTCATACTCTTAAGCACGCAATAGAGCATTTTGGAGAATCTGAGTATGGAAAATTGAGGTTTGTTACTAAATTTCATCATGTAGATCATTTACTTGATGCAAAACATAACGGGAAAACAAGATTTCGGTTTAGTGTAAACGCTGACTATGTTATTAAAAATTTTGAGCCAGGCACCTCTCCCCTAGCAAAACGGGTTGAAGCCGCTGGAAAAGTAGCAAGAGCCGGATATCCACTCGGGTTCATAGTGGCCCCTATTTATCTGCATGAAGGTTGGCAGGATGGGTACTATCATATGTTTGAACGTCTTGATACTGAATTACCACTTGATGCACGTGACGATATCACATTTGAATTTATTCAACATCGATTTACAAAGCCTGCCAAACGAGTAATTGAAAAAAATTATCCCATGACAAAATTAGAATTAGATGAAGAGAAAAGAAGATATAAATGGGGGAAATATGGCATTGGAAAATACATTTATCAAAAAGAAGAAGAAGAAGATATAAAAAATTATCTTTATTCTTATATGGAGAAATTCTTTCCCAATGCAAAATTAGAATATTTCACATAGAAGAGTACCAATCACTTTACGGTTACGGCAACAATTGATTGTTTTTGAATCCACTCACAAACGTAAAGCAAGAGAGGGGGAATATATATTGTCCTCTTCTCCTATTTCCACCGATTTATACCCTAGGTGCTTACTGTATTTTAAGTGTTAAATAAATTAAGGAAGGGATATCTAGGGTCTGAAGGAGGTATCATGGAAAAATTCGAGATTTCCTTGATACTAAAACATAATATGTCTCTTGTCATTTATTTCTAAAAATATTATTTAGTCCACTAAGTAAAAGTGCCAAGCCAAAAAATAGATAAAATGTAATTTGATTTACACAAACCAATAAACCGGTTCTGGTGCAAAGATTGGGTTCTGGTGCAAAAACTTTAATATACGTGTAAGTAATCTCTAACACTTGGACATACTGATCCTATTACTCTAGA
>NZ_JAEHBX010000150.1:0-3685 GCF_016483395.1 Bacillus cereus group sp. N21 | reverse complement strand
CATGCCCATCAACCTAACAGAACAGGTTACCCCCAAAACGAGAAAAATGAACTTCGTTGCTATAAAAGACATAAAATTTTCGTTTAGGGTGTACTTCAAAATATTAACTTAATGGTGATGTGGCGGTACTTCTAGAAGACATAATCACATCCAGAATAAGTTTAAAAACACTGTAACAAAAAAATGACTAAAATTAATATTTAATAGATATTATTTCTATTAGATAAAAAATATTACATTTTCATTACAAAAACTATTGATTACATTTGAATATCATAATATAATTCTGTTTGTGGAAATAAAAACTAAAATTACTCATTATTTGGGGGATATGGAAAATGAAGAAAGTTATTTTACCGATTTTAATGTCTACAATGTTTATCGTTCCTGCGGTATCACATGCAGAAAAACAAGATAATATGAAGCTGAACGCTCCAAAAGCAGAACAGACAATGCAACAAACAGGTTGGGTAAAAGATGGAGGTACATGGTATTTTTATGACCAACATGGTATGAAGAAAACTGGTTGGTTACTAGATGGGGGAAAGTGGTACTACTTTGATGCAAGCGGAAAAATGAAAACAGGTCATTTTCAAGATAAAAATGCAGGCTACTTATTAGGAAAAGACGGTGCAATGTACTCCAATGAAGGCTGGGTTCAATATGATGGAGAGTGGTATTATGTACACCAAGGTGGAAAGATACACTATGGTTTACTTGAATATAATGGAAATCGTTACTATTTAGATCGAGAGATTGGAATAATGTTAAAGAACATGTGGTTAGGAGAACATCACACAGGTAACTATCTTCTTGAAGATGGGTCAATGGCAACGGGTTGGCATTTATTTGATAATCAATGGTATTACTTTAATGAAAGTGGAGTTACTCATAATGGCTGGTTAAGCTATAACGGAAGCTGGTATTACTTTGTTGGTGGAAAAATGCAAACAGGTTGGGTACAAGATGAGGGTAATTGGTACTATTTAAATGAAGATGGCACGATGAAAACTGGCTGGATACAAGATAAAGGGAATTGGTATTACTTAGATGAAGATGGACGTATGTCTTTAAAGTTACAGACTATTAATGAAAAGAAATATTACTTTGGTTATGAAGGGGTTATGTCTACAGGAGAATGGATAAGTTTTGGTAGATCCGATACAGTATGGCGTTATTTTATGGAAGATGGTTCTATGGCTACGGATTGGAGAAAAATTGAAGGTAACTGGTATTACTTTGATAACGACGGATATATGGCCACTGGATGGAAGAATATCAATGGAAAATGGTATCAATTTGCCGATAATGGCGTTATGATGTAACAAAAGGTCTTTTAAATTGAATATATGACACCAGATATATATTTTAAGATATTTCTATAATGAGAAAAGACACCTGAGAGGGTGTCTTTTTGGGTGTTATCCCTTCTTATTAATCTAGAAAGAATAACGTTTTTAACAATAATGGGTAGTAAAAATTCTTAAGTGGGTGTTTTTGCCCAAATCCCCGAAATGGGGGAATTAGCTTAATTTATTAAAAATTTATACATCATGTCAAAAAATGTACTTTATGACATAACTAAAAATTAAATTTTTTTCATTTCAAAAATACAACTTATGTTTATTTAAAATATGTCAACTAAACTGTATATGTTTTGACATATGTAATTTAAAAAGAAATTAAAACCCTTTATTTATAAAGATTTTGTTAATAATTCGCTTGCTATTCCCCCATTTCGAGGGGATGGACAAAGATACCCAATCTTAAAATGAATGAGATGCACGCAGCGTTGGATCGTTTCAGTGTTGGTAAGCCCATGGCTAGTTATACTATCTCCCTATCGAAATCCAATCTTGATAAAATAGATTTATCTCCATATGGGATTTCAAAATCTCGAATAAAAAATGAATTAGAAAAAAGAGAAACCTTAGCATTGATAATTGATTTTACTCCAATTATCGGAAATATTAAGGCAGGGGGAGATGTCTTAGTAGGTAGGGATTTAATAAGAGGGAACAAACTTACAGGTGTTGATTATGTTTTAGCAACTGTTTCGATTGTTGCTGGCGGAGAAGTTAGAGCTTTAGGTAAGGGTGGCGTAAAAATAACTAATGCTTTAAGCGAAATACCGACTGTTAAAGTGTTAGGAAGAGGAAATTCTAGGGGAAGAGTAGTTGCAAAAAGTTTAAAAGAACAATTAGCGATGAAAGAGGTAATGTCTAATCCTCAAGGTAAGGAATTAAAATCGATACTAATGACAGATCCTCGTTGGCTTAAAGAGGACGGATGGGTCAAAATGGCACACAATGTAAACGGTGTAGAAATACATTATGCCAAAAATACGAAAACTGGTGAATTTGATGATTTTAAATTTAAAGACTAATAAGGAGAATATATTATGCAAGTAACTTGTTTATATAATACCGGAGGTTATCTAACTAAAATAACAGAGGAAACATTTAATTTAACCATTGAAAAAGAGTATACCGTTTATGGGATATGCAAATTACAGAGTGGTGAGTTATCATATTTAATTTTAGGAGAACGTGAGAATATGCCATCATGGTATCCAGCAGAATTATTTACAGTATCAGATCCTTTACAGCCTTTAGAATGGTATTTTGCAGACCATAGACAGATAAAAGAGACAACAATAGATTATATATGGGGTTATAAGGAATTAGCTTTAGACGATACACATGCTCTTGGCTTGATAGAAAGAGAGAAAAAAGATATGAAAATATTTTTAAAGCGTAAAGCTGAAATTGATGAATTTATGGAACTATAATGCCAAAATTTATTTGATATGTATTTAAGTAAAAGTAATTTAGTTTAGCTAAACCGTAGGAATAAATAATTCCTACGGTTTTATTATTGAATATTTTTCCAGAGTGGCCCCTCATACCTCGAATCGTTTCCGTACCCCTTTTAGGGGTTCAGCCGAGATACGTGTAAAAGTGGGTCATAGACTGGATTTTATTTCCATGATATGACCCGTTTATTTTTTATACAGGTATATTCTCTTCTATTGGTTGTGGAATGTTTTTTAAATCAATCACATAATCGCCAAAACGTTTTAGATGTTTCGTCATATATGGGCTTAACATAACTAGATCTTCTCGTGAGAATCGATAACCTTCTCTTTTGAGCTGCCACAAAATCATAGTTATATCAACAACATTTCGCGAATTTCGTACGCTAAAGGATAATCGACTTTTTTAGTTGAACGAAATTTGCAATTTTAAAAGGGCATAATACACAAAATTATAATTAAATGCCTTAAAATGCGCCTGATGGTATCGTGTTTTTTGAATATATATAAGAAATAGGGTTTTATTTAATAACATACTCTGTTTCTTCTAATTCACCTATGCCTTTTTCTTCAGTTCTTCAAAATGAACATTCATAAAAGTACTCACCATTTTTTATTCACTCCGTTTTTAAACGATTTCTTTTTTCTCGTTGCAAGGTACTTACACTAATTCCCGTCATTCTTTCCACTTTCCTATAAGATTCAGTTTTTAACAAACCAAGAGCATGTTCTATTTGCTCTTTATTATATTTCTTCGGTCGTCCCTCTTTAAAATTAGGATTCAACTTGGCAATCGCTTTTCCTTCTTGTGTACGTTCTACAATCATATCTCTTTCAAATTCAGCGAATGCACTCATGATATTAAACATC
>NZ_JAEHBX010000015.1:0-104283 GCF_016483395.1 Bacillus cereus group sp. N21 | reverse complement strand
TTGTTGAACGAGAGGAACTGTTTTTGTGAGGACAGAGACAGGAGAATCCCCCACCTCAAGCTCTTGTAGAGGTAGGTAGGGGTAGTTCAATAGTAGTTAGATTCCATAGTTAACAAGCAATGAATCAAAAAGTTCTGCTTTCATAAATCTAGAAAGCAGAACTAAAGCTTTCGTATTATTGATATTCGCTAAAAAGAAGAGAAGCTACTTACTCTTGTTATAATCAGATCTTGTTAAACCATAAACAACAGTATCTTCATACACTCCCCAATACAAACAACTTTGTTTAAATGTTCCCTCAAGTTTCAATCCTAATTTTTGCATGACTTTAGAAGAGGCTGGGTTTTTAGTAAAAGCATCGGCGTAAATACGATTTAGCTGTAATTCTTCAAATGCATATGTAACGATGACCTGACCGGCTTCTGTACAGTATCCTTTACCCCAATATGATTTACCCAGCCAGTATCCTAGTTCTCCTTTATTGTGTTTTTTGTTAATAAAAAGGTAAATACAACCGATGAGCATATTTTGCTCATTAACCATTGCAAAGTGAAAACTGTCCCCCTTATCCATAGCTGTATGAGTAGAGGTAATCCACTCTTCTGCCCAGCCATTTGGATAAGGGTGAGGAATAATTGTAGTAGTTTTCGCAACCTCTTTATCGCCTGCTAATTCTTGAACTCTCGGAGCATCATCTAATTCAAATGGGCGTATTGTTAATCTTTTAGATAAGAACATTGGATATTGCATTTCTTCTCATCCTTTCTAACTATACAAGTCTTTACTAAGTCTATAATACATAATTTTAAAATAAAACCTTATTAAAAAGTTGAATCTTCTGTTTAATTAATGAGTCAGATGTATAATATAGTTATGCTACAAGGAAGTGAAATTTTCATGTTTGGAAAAGGGGAGTTCTATATGCGTATTCTAGTACTAGGAGCTGGAGGAGTCGGAGGGTATTTTGGAGGCCGTTTAGTAGAAAAAGGGGAAGACGTTACTTTTCTCGTTCGTAGTGGACGAAAACAACAGCTTGAGAAAAATGGTCTTGTTATTCGTAGCATAAATGGAGATTTCTCCTTTATACCACAATTAATCACAAAAACTGAATCCGCAGATCCATTCGATTTAATTTTATTTTCAACAAAAACTTATCATTTAGAAGAAGCAATAAACGATTTGAAGCCATTTGTTGGTGAGAACACAATTATTATACCACTACTAGATGGTATAGCCCATCTATCTGTATTACAACGGGTATTTGGTGAGGATAAAGTTATTGGAGGTTTGTGTTTTATTGAAACAACATTAAACGGTGAGGGAGATGTTGTTCAAACTAGCTCTGCTGACCGACTTGTATTTAGGGAAATTAAACATCTACATGCAGAGCGAATATATGGGATTGCCGATGCATTAAAGGGTACAAAAGCAAGTTTTGTTTTGAGTAATCATATCGTGCAAGATATGTGGCATAAATATTTATTTATTACTGTTATGTCAGGTGTGACTACGCTAATGCGCGCACCAATAGGACCAATCCGTGAAAGTGATGGGGGACGGGACTTGATTCGGAATTTATTTGAAGAAGCAGCACAGATTATGAAAGCAACTGGAGCCCCAATTCAGGATAATATTGTTGACGAACATATGAAGACGATCGATAAGATTTCATATGATATGAAATCTTCTATGCAGCGGGATATGGAGAAAGATTCACCTATCGAGGGGGAGTACTTACAAGGATATTTGTTAAAATTAGCAAAACAATTTCATATAGATGCGCCATTGTTAAAAATTGTTTATCAAAATTTAAAAGTTTATGAAGAGATGCTGTAAGCGAACATTCCAACAGTCTATAGAGAGATTCGTAGACCTGCTGGTGTGACGGGTTTTCGAGGAGACATTTCCAAGTGAGTTACTGTAAATGAGATATAATTGGCTTGTTGTCTCTTGAAACAAGCTACAGCATAAGGAGAGGTGATTGCATTGATTAAATTTGTCCAAGTTATGTTCGGTAAACCTTGCAAAAAAGGTGATACGTTCCAAATTAAATTTGCACGTTTTGTTTATTGGAGTGCAATTGTAGGCTACTTTTTTGCGGTGATTCTTTTTGGGATCGCTTCACTTTTTAATAAAATATTCATTCCATCCCTTGTAGGCTCTTTGTTGTTTCCGTTTATATTTAGATTGGTTTATTATGTGAATTTAAAAATGAATGGTCTCGAAAAAGAAGGTGGATATAAAAAAGTACAAATCAGGTAATTGTATACGAACATTCAATATTTTATCCCGCTATTCGCCGATAGTAAGACTCTCACCTTAAAGTTCAACGAAAGGTTGGTTTATAAAAGCGGCTGTGTCACAAGACTCTGCTGATAAATGGCGTGCTGAGGTAACACCAGTAACAGGAAAACGCTTAATAGAAGCGCAACGTATTACAGATGGATATATCCATTTATGGTTTGATACGTACGTGAATCAATAAGAATTGAACTACCCCCACCTTCACTTTGTTTAGAGGAGGGAGTCTTCTCGGTTAAAATGATAAACTTACACATGACACAACTTAATAGAAAGAGAGGAGCTCTTACCAGAAAGGCCCTCTCTTTCTATTAAGTTCATTCGATCAATCTGTGTATTACAATCATGTTTGGTATACCAATTGTCTGTGCAACAAGGATGTCTTTATTAAGATACGGCAACGATTCTAGGAATAATCCACCATATCTAAAAATTTTCCCATTTATGTTTCGAATTTGCTGGTATTTTTACACTATCATCAGCTTCTAATAGATATTGTTCTTCATTTTTTAAAATTAAATTATCCATAATATTTAAAAGTAAAAAATTTCTTCTTCTAAACTATAGAAAAGAAACTTTTTACTTTTGAGATGTTTTTATTTTTAAATTTCTGGTGATACGGTGGTACCTAAAAAGATAAATAAGAATATTAGTTTTCGAGAGTAGATATAGGAAGATTTACATTGATTGTCGTTCCTTTACCTACCTCACTTTCAATAAGTATCTTTCCTTGGTGCTTTTCGATCATTTTATAACAGATCATTAATCCTAAACCGATACCATCTTCTTTAATACTATAAAATGGCTCTCCTAGGTAAGGTATACGATCTTTTTCAATTCCACATCCGTAATCAGTAAATCGAATGTTTACCTGGTTTTTATCAGGTATATATTCGATTTGAATCAAGACTTCCCCTCCCATTGCTGTCGCTTCAATCGCATTTTTTAAGATATTTATAAAAACTTGCTTTAATTGATTTCCTTCACAAAGGATGAATGAAGTATCAGATGTAAACTCAGTTGTAATTTGTATGTTGTTCATCATTGCTTGAGGCTGAAGTATCATTACAACTTGTTTCATTAATACATTAAGATCATTTGTTTTAATTTCTAACGCCTGAGGCTTTGCTAGTGCCATAAATTCATTTGTAATACTTTCTATTCGCTCAATCTCTGATAACACGATATCTATATAATGTTCATTTTTCTTATTTTCCGATGATTTTAGTAAATGCATGAATCCTTTCATTGCTGTTAAAGGATTGTTAATTTCATGGGCAATTGCAGTGGCTAATTGACCAACTACAGCAAGTTTCTCTGATTTTCGTAATAATTCCTCTGTTTTTAACCGCTCAGTGATATCTCGAGAGATACTCAAGAAAACGTTTTTGCCATTCAAGTTAAAAACACGGACACCAAACTCAGTTGTTATTGTTTTTCCTGTTGGAAAAACAAATTCATCTTGCAAAGTGAAAGAAGTTTGCCCTTCTCTAATTTTTTTTATTACTCTTTTGACCATTGGAGAATCTGGCGGAACGGTACTAGGAAATGGCATTGAGAGAAGCTTCTCTCTACTATATCCAAATCTTTTACACCCAACAGGATTTACCTCTATAAATCCTGTTGGAAATTGATCCTCATTCAGCTCTACTACATATACTGCGTCAGTTGCTTGTTCGATTAGTGCACGGTATTTCATTTCACTGTCTTTTAATTGTTGATGTAATCGATGGAGTTCTCTTTCTGCTTGTTTCCTTTCAGAAATGTCTCTACAAATTCCTGATAAAGCAATTACATTGCCCCTTAAATCTAGAATGGGTGAAACCGTCAAGCTTACATCAATTAGAGTTTTATCTTTTCTTTGTCTAACTGTTTCTAACCTAGTAATAACAGGGTCTTGTATATTGGTATTTTTAATATTTTTTATAAATTCTAAAGTTTCATTCATTAAAAAATCAGGTATGCAAGGTAATTTTTTTCCCAAGATTTCTTTTTCTGACCATCCAAATATCTTTTCATAAGCTTTATTGGCTTGTATCATATGTCCATCTAAATCAAATATAGTGATAGCATCTACGTTATGATTAATAAATGATTCCAGCCGATCTTTCGTCACCTTTAGTTCATCTTCCGCATTTTTTCTTTTCGTTATATCAACAGTAGAACCAACTACCTCAATAACTGTTCCTTCTCGTTTAACAGGCCTAAGAGAGAAAAGTATAATAGTCTCATCATTGGGCCATGGCAGTTCGAAACTGACTTCTTCACCATCCCATGCCTGTTGATAATATTTTAGTAGTCGAGGAAGTAAATGAAATGAAATAATGGAAGAATCTATGGTAAGTAAACTTCTTCCTACCACTTGTTCTGAGTGAAACCCATGTTGATAAAATAACTGCCCATCACACATAGTATGAATAAAATTTCCATTTACTTTTTTAAATTTAAAAATACCTCCTTGCAATTCATGTACGGTATCCCTTAATTCTTGCTTGGATTCTAGTAATGTTTCATTCGCTTTAGTTAAATTTTGTGTTAAACAATATAATTTTTGATAGGACTCCATAAGAAAAATACAGATCAATAGTCCAGAAGATATAAATAATGTACCTTGAATGTCAAAAAGTATAAGAGGTATAGAAGGAAAAAAGAATCCGAATACCAAATGGATCATAGCTATATAAACAGCTAGATAGAGAAAGACTCTCTTAAAGGGATGAAGCTTCTTGAGATAAGTTTCAAAAATAGTATATATAGTAGCTATTCCTAAAGAAACAATCAAAGATGGTCCCCAATTACCACCAAGATAGAAAATGCGCATAATTATAATAAATGTTATTGTAATCCAACCGGCCGTACGACCAAAATAAATGTACGAAATTATAAGAGGAGCCATTCGGAGATCATAAAACAATCCCATGTGCTTAAAATTAAAGACCATCAGAATAGCAGCTATGATACCGGCAACTACTCCTCCGTATAGCCGGTTTAATTTAGAATTAATATTCAAAATCAACACTCGAATGAATATAGCTGAGCTAACTAGGAAAGCAAAAATAGATAGATTAATGAAGAATCCTTTGAAAATCATGTAATATTCCTCCTCCCATTGAATATATTCGACAAAAAGTAAGGAAATCCTACAAATAAAACGGGTTTTAGATTTAATATTTCGAACAATAAGAGTATTAATAGGGGAACTGATAGAAGTAATCGATGGGTCTAGATATATGTATACTGTAGTTGAAAAAAGGTGAAGTCTATTCATTAATAGATAGCGTATATATAAATAATTTGATTGTGGTGCAAAAACTTCAAAAGCTAATTTTATATGATGCATTATATTCATTCACGAAGTAATACCCTATATAATCATCACAATTTTTCTATTTCTAAAAATTTAAGCCATTGTTTAAAAGTTTTTGTTTACTTTTTCTAAATAAGGGAGTATGATAATCGACAGTTTCGAATTTCTAAATCGCTGAAACCTGATGGTACGGGGGAACCGTTTTTATGGATTGATACATAATCCAAGGGGTGAATCCTTGCAAAAGAGGTAGGGCTACTCACAGGCCCGAATCCGACAGCTAACCTCGTAAGCGTTATATGAGAAGGAAGGTGGAGCTTGTGCGACAAAAAAATTAATGTCTACAAGTCTATTTGTTATGACTTGTAGACATTTTTTGTTTTCTGAAAAATAGCGTATTAATTTGACTAAAAGAGAAATGTACGTACAAAGTTATTGGAGAGTGGACAGCAGTGGTTTCAACTATAAAGAGGTTTTTAATTGGAAGACCCTTAAAATCAACCGAATTAGGAGAGCAAAAGCTTAATAAAACGAAAGCGTTAGCGATTCTATCTTCTGACGCATTATCATCGGTTGCCTATGGTCCGGAGCAAATATTGATTGCTCTATCTACAGTGGGGGCGTTAGCATTTTGGTATTCTATTCCAATCGCAATAGGAGTCTTAGTTTTGCTAACAGCTCTAATTTTGTCTTATAGACAAATTATTTTTGCCTATCCTCATGGCGGGGGAGCATATGTAGTATCAAAAGAAAATTTAGGTGTTAATCCAGGATTAATAGCCGGAGGTTCCTTATTAGTAGACTACATTTTAACGGTGGCAGTAAGTGTATCTGCAGGTACAGATGCTATTACATCTGCTTTTCCTAGCTTACATGCTCATAATGTAATTATTGCTATTATCTTTGTATTATTTATTACAATTTTGAACTTAAGAGGAGTAACGGAATCAGCTTCTATTTTAGCTTATCCCGTTTATTTATTTGTTTTAGCGTTATTTATATTAATCGGTGTAGGTATATACAACATTGTAACAGGTGAAGTCTCACCTAATTTGCATACACCAATTGGTACACCAGTAGCAGGGATTAGTTTGTTTTTACTTTTAAAAGCATTTGCATCAGGTAGTTCTGCTTTGACAGGTGTTGAAGCCATTTCCAATGCGATTCCAAACTTTAAAGATCCGGCTCCTAAAAATGCTGCTAAAACGTTACTTGCGATGGGCTCCTTACTTGCAGTGTTATTTTCAGGAATCGTATATTTAGCTTACTATTATGGTATTACTCCAAGTGAAGAGGTAACAGTTGTTTCACAAATTGCCGAAGAAACATTTGGACGGAACTTCATGTATTTCTTTATTCAAGGAACAACAGCGTTGATATTAATACTTGCTGCTAATACTGGTTATTCTGCTTTTCCTTTACTAGCAGTTAATCTTGCAAAAGATAAGTTTATACCTAGAATGTTTACAGTTAGAGGAGACCGATTAGGGTATTCAAATGGAATTATCATACTTGGAATTGCTTCAATTCTTTTAATTATTGCTTTCCAAGGGCAAACGGAACATCTCATTCCACTTTATGCAGTAGGCGTGTTTATTCCATTTACGTTGTCCCAGTCTGGAATGGTAGTAAAATGGATTCGTGAAAAGCCTCAAGGATGGATTTTAAAATTAACGATTAATTTAACGGGTGCTATTATTAGTTTTATAGTTATGAGCATGTTCTTTTTAACTAAGTTTTCACAAGTTTGGACAGTCTTAATTTTCTTACCTGTCATTATTATTGTTTTTCATCGAATTAGAAAGCATTATGAAGCGGTAGGTGATCAATTAAGTCTTAAAACTTGTGAACCAATTGTGCCGATTGAAGGGAATGTCATAATTGTTCCTGTTGCTGGGATGACTCATGTAGTAGAGAATTCATTAAATTATGCTAAATCCCTTTCACCAGATCAGGTCATAGCTGTTTACGTTTCTTTTGAAAGAGAAGATGAGAAGAAGTTTGAAGAAAAATGGAAGAAATGGCAGCCTGAGGTTAGACTGGTGACACTATACTCTCATTACAGAAGTATTATTCAGCCGCTAACCAAATTTATTGATACAGTTCAATATAAAGCGAGCGAATCAAATTATCGGGTTACTGTAGTAATACCGCAATTTATTCCTAAGAAAGGCTGGCACAATATTCTTCATAACCAGTCTAGCTTATTGATTCGTGCATTCTTGCTTTATAAGAGAAATGTAGTTATTACAACTGTACCGTATCATTTGAAAAAATAAAGATTATAGAACAAGCAATTTCTAAGGTAGCTTTACTTATGTAGAGCTACCTTTTTATACAAATAGGTTTTATATCTTATCTTTGTGTATCCAATCCTTATGTTAAATTTGGTATTTCGAAACTTTTTACCACTCCAAAAGTTATTCTTTCTAACCTTGTTAAAATTCCTATCCATTTACTTTCACCAATTCTTTGAACGACCCTGGTTTTTAAAATGATTATCTACATTTTATGAATATATTTACTACTATTAAGGCAATAAAGATATATAGTTTTTGATTTTTTCTTTAAGAATATTATTACAAAAGTGCATGTTCCACATCCACATTCGTCATTAAGTAGAAGGGGGGAGTTTATATCTGTTTCTCCATACCAATCTATCTTTTTAAGAAGTTGTTAAAATAGAGTGAATGATAAGACGGAAAAGGATCTGATTTACAGAAGAGCAAGGAGAGGATATATTCGTGCACAAATAATTTTAAGGATACGCTAGGAAATTTCTAATTTATCAAGAAAAATTAAATTTAGAATAAATGATATAAAGAAGCTTCTTGGGGGGAGGAATGTTAAATTTCAATACATATTTTATAGTAGGGAGTAGATTTTAGTGGGAATTGAACAATACGGTGGTCACTATACTTTCAATTAGGAAGGGAAAAACATGAAATTTTTGTCTCGTTTTGTCCGGCATTTCCGCCGCTTGCAGTGGAAACTGACTTTATTTTATGTATTAACAACCATTGGTGTTCTATTAACCCTTGAAGTGGTAGGCTTTCTTATTTCACTTAGTCTAGTGAAATATAATGCGGACCAAATGTTTGAACAACAGATAAGCATACAGGCCCAAAATATATCTTCTAATTTTAATGGACCATTGATTAATCAAAATCAACTGAAGAAGGCATTAGAAGATTGGCCCATAGAAGTAGGGACTGAATTCGATGGATTTTCTGTGGTGACTGATCCAAATGGGAAATTACTTGCAAGTGCTGGAGAGAATGTGCCTCAGTTTATTGATTTTAAAACAGAGTTCCCTGCGAAAGTTTATCGAAATATATATACAGCTCTGTCACTGAAACCATCCGAAGCACGTAAGTTAAAAACATATAGCTATCATAAAGGTGGGGTTTTATATATTGTTGCTCCGTTATCTAATGAGAAAGATGTTCTTGGGGTATTAGTAGTTAAAGCAGAAAACATACATTTTTCTTTGTTCGATTTTTGGAAGGCTACTTTTCAGTTTTTTGGATTTCTTTATTGGTGCAGCAATTGTTGGTATTACTTTTGGAATTATCACCTCTCGAAGTCTCGTTCGTCGTATTCAAAAGATATTAAACTCTACAGATCAATGGAGTCAAGGAGATTTCACAACATTTGTACATGATCCTTCAAAGGATGAATTAGGGCAGTTGGCATATAAGTTGAATCAAATGGCGAAACAATTACGTACCTTACTTAGAGTGCGGCAAGATTTAGCGACACTTGAGGAACGCAATCGATTAGCTCGTGAGCTACATGATAGTATTAAGCAGCAACTGTTTGCTATATCCATCTGGTTGAATACTAGTAAATCTCTTATTGGAAAAGATGATGATACCGCTAAAGACCATTTGTTAAAGACAGAAAACTTGTTACATCAAACGCAGCGGGAGTTAAGTGCATTAATTCGGGAATTATGTCCTGTCGCACTTGAGGGCAAGAATTTGGCACATGCATTAAAAGACTATGCGGGGATGTGGCAAGAACAAACGGGTATCATGGTTAATTTGGAGACAAGTGGACAGCAACAAGTATCCCCCATTATTGAAGAAACATTTTTTCGCATCACACAGGAGGCACTGAATAATGTTGCACGCCACAGTCAAGCAAATATGGTAATGATTCATCTAGAGTGCGAAGAAGTTGTAACTCTTTCTATTCATGATAATGGTTGTGGGTTTGATATGAAAAGGGGAGCTCGACAAGGAGTAGGTTTGTCCTCTATGCGTGAACGGATTCATGCGTTAAAAGGGAATATCGATATCCAAAGCGGGATAGAGAAAGGTGTGAAAATTACCGTTCAATGTAAACAAGCAGACATTCGGGAAGATAACAATCCGAATGCCAATGGTTATTTAGAAGAGGTGACAGAAAATGGAGAAGGAAGATCCGATTTCGATTTTAATTGTTGATGATCATGCAATTGTAAGACAAGGATTGAATACTCTGTTCACAATTCAACCTGACTTTCACGTGGTTGGAGAAGCAGAGAATGGTGAGAATGCTACGGACCTAGCTGCTGAGCTTGTGCCAGATATCGTACTCATGGATTTAGTGATGCCGGGTATCAATGGTGTAGAGGCGATACGAATGATTAAACAAGTTAGTCCTCGTTCTCAAGTGATTGTGTTGACTTCTTATCATGAGGACGAGTACATTTTTCCAGCGTTACGTGCAGGGGCAATATCATATGTGCTTAAAGACATTGAGCCTAATCAATTGGTTGAAACGGTAAGGAGAGGCGTACAAGGCGAATCCATTATGCATCCACGGGTGGCTGCACGGGTTGTTAATGAGATTCGCGCTACGAAACAGGCATCTCCCGATCCATTTTCCGAGCTAAGTGAACGAGAATTGGAAGTATTACGATTGATTGCTAGGGGGCTCACGAATGCTGAAATTGCTGAAAGTCTTTTCATTAGTGAAAAGACAGTGAAAGGCCATGTTAGTAACATTTTAAGTAAGCTTCATATGCTTGATCGTACGAAAGCTGCTGTTTTTGCATGGGAACAAGGGTTTATGCGTCCGAATCAGGAAAGCGATTATTAATTTATATCTAGAAAGTTCTCAACCTAATTCCTTTACATGGAATTGGGTTTTTGTTTTCTAGCGACATTTACAAGAAGTGGGCCTAAAGCCTTAATCATGTAAACTCCTGTTTATAAACGGATCTTTAGACCTGTTTATAAACAGGTCCGTGGATTCGTTTCAAATTGTTTCTCCTATTATAGTATGAACTTACTCATCACTATCCACTAAGGAGTTGGAGACTATGGTTTTTAAATTAAATCATATACGACAGTCGACTGAGAATAACTCAGAATACACATTGAAAGATAGGAAGAGGAATCAAAATAAACTGCTGTCAGATTGGCATAGATGGGTTGCTTATATAGCTGCAATCTGGTCTTTCTTGTATGGGATTTTGGGGCTTTATTGGGCTTTAGGAGGCGCAGGATTTCCTTTTGGTGAAAATGATTCAAGAGGGGTTATGATGGGATCATTTTTAGCAAACATACAATCAGATGTGGGAGGAGTGACAATCGCTTGCATTGGAGGGATTGGAGCAATCGCTGCATTGGCTACAATCCGAATGTGGGGGGAAATGATTCCACGTGCAGTCCTGCTCATTTTCGCATGGATAATGTGTATGACTCTAGTGTTTGTGATTCCTGATGTCCGGGTATTACAGAATTTCGCTTATTCATTCATGCTACACTTTCAACTCATTGATTGGTCTGTAATAAATCAACTTCTATGTATGGTAGGAGGATTTTTGTGGGGAGCCACAGCCTTGGCTTATCAGCGGCGGAGCCGGGAAGCATGTGTGAATTGCGGGCGCCAAAAGGAGACTCAGGATAACTCAATTGCCGGAAACAGTTTTGGGAAATATGCAACCTACATTGCTATCGTTATGGCACTTCCTTATGGCATTGTCCGCTTAGCGTGGGCTGCAGAGATTCCATTGGGAGTGAGTGATGCAGCAGCAACATTAATTAGCAATCAATCATTTACGGAACGTTTGATAGAGGTCGTACTTGGGGGATTACCAATATGCGGTGCTATTCTTACATTGGGACTTATCCAAAAATGGGGAGAAAATTTTCCTCGTTGGTGCCTTTATTTGGCTGGAAGACGTGTTCCTATTTGGTTCGCGGTGATACCAGCGACATGTGCATCTGTTCTTATCACTCTTGCGGGATTAAAAATAAGTCCGATTATCATTTTGAAAATATTGGATGGTTCCATCAATGCTGGAAATTGGGGAGAATTAGGGCCTTCACTATTTTGGCTTCCATGGGGAATAGCATTAGGAGTGGCAACTCTTGCTTATTATCAAAGAAGGAAAGGCCAGTGTGGATTTTGCGGAAAGTTTTAGCATTTGAACTTTCTAATAGAAGGGGTGGTTTTCGAGATGTTAAAGATAAAGAAAACAAGTGAAACCGGAATTCATATTGTTGAGCGGTTATCGCTATGGCCAAAATGGATTGGGTATGTTGCAGGTGCGTGGTCGTTTATGTATTTCATATTAGGTTTGTATTGGGCGTTGGGAGGAAAAGGTTTTCCACTTGGGATAGGGGATCCACATTCTGAGTACTCAATGCTAGCTGGTTTGAGGCCTGAGATCGGTGCACCTATGATGGTTGGATTTGGATTAATGGGAGTCATTGTAGCTGTCCTGATGATTCTTGGCTGGGGCAAGGGACTTTTCCGAATGATGTTGCTCACGTTTGTGTATATGTTAGTAGCAATTCTATTATTTGCAGTTATCGATTACCGTATTTTGGCGACTGCGGCGTATGGAATTGTCTTTCTGGTTGGAGCGCCATTTGATTTTCCATCTGAAGCTAATTTTTTTGAACACATGATGTATGGGACGGTTATAAATCAATATATTAGTATGCTTGGATCCTTTCTATGGATTGCTACTGCTTTAGCCTACCAACGCCAAACACGAAATGCTTGTCCGTATTGTGGCCGAAATAGTAATCCTTCTAAATGGACATCACAATCCTCAGCAGCATCTTGGGGGAAATGGTGCACTTACATTGCTATTATAATTCCCATCTGTTATTCCATAACAAGATGGTGTTGGGCGATAGGCATTCCACTAGGAACGACTAAAGAATTACTTGATTCTTTTGAACGTGATTCACCTGGAATTTGGTTAATGGGTGCGTCTTTGGCAACCGTAGCGCTTGGAGGGGCAATTCTTACGCTAGGGCTTATTCAGCGATGGGGAGAAAATTTTCCGCGTTGGTTTCCATTTGTTGCTGGTAAGCGTGTACCTCTTTCATTAGCGATTATCCCGGCTTCACTGGTTTCCATTATGGTTACTTCAGCTGGTTTGATGTACATCCGAGGTTTTATTAATAAAGGGGGCCTAGATCATAGGGGATGGGCATTGGAAGGTCCAGAGTTATTATGGCCAATTTGGGGAGTGGCTCTGTTTGGCGCTACGATAGCTTACTATTATCGGAGGCGTAATAAATGTAGACACTGTGGTAGTTTGTAGTGTACTTTGCTAATCAAAAAATAGAAATAGAATAGGATTTCTCAGTAAACTTTACCATTTAATTGGTGCTAGTGAGCGCTCGCTTTTAGATAATGAATATAGGATATAGATGGGACTTACTACCTATGAATAAAAGAGCAGAAAGGGAATGTTTTTATCAGGAGGATGATTAATTCATTTTCTTTTTTATAAAAAGAGAAAATGAATTGTTTTCTGTAAGGGAGAAAAAGTTTTAAAGTAAGGAAATCTGCTTTGTGAAAAGAGTGTATGCATAATTGCATACACTCATAATAGTTATATCGAAATAATAATTGCTATGGCGATTCTTTTAGAGATAAAGGTGCTTTTCAATGAAAAATACTCCTATTAATATTTTATAAAGTTAATGTTACTTTATATTGAAATAAAGACAAAAAGCCTATGGAATAGCGGAAGAAAAAATACACCTTTACGATAAAAAATAGCTGTGTTTAAATGAGGCTACAGTATAAAACTTGAATTTAAACACAGTTATTTGTTTCATAACCTTATTAATGAATTGTGAAAAATGAATAATATTTTTGTGTAACATATGCAATCTTCTTTCTTAGTTTTATAGGGAATTGGAAGAAGATTCATGGTAGGAAATTCATTCAGTAAATAAAAGGTATGATGAATAGCTTATATGATTTAGTTTAAGTCCAAGTGGTGCTATATTTTAAATCTAATGAATCGAAAGAGGTGGATATAGTAAAATATGATTTTATTTTCTTATTAAGATAGTAGTTCTAATTTGAATCAAAAAAGTAAGGGATGAAATCGCTAATAAGGAAATATAAAAACTAATAGAGTTCATACATATTCGAAAAAGATTGAATATGTATGGAAACGTTTCCTATATTTGTCTATTACAAAGAAATAAACAGTATTAAATCTATATAAAAAAATATAATTAGTTACTAATATATTAGGAGGAGTTAAAGTGAAAAAGACTTTACTTACAGGGCTATTGGTTACGGCAGTATCTACAAGTTGCTTAACACCTATAAGTGCTTTCGCAGAAAGTAATCAATCAGAATTTAAACAAACAAGTGTTCAAAATATTACGGCTAGAAATACATTGTCAAATTCGATAAGAACTTTAGGGGCAAACACTCCTTTAATACAAGCTTACGGATTAGTTATTTTACAACAGCCAGATATTAAAGTAAGTGCTATGAGTAGTTTGACAGATTTTCAAAAGATCGCAAAAACGAATGTCCGTGAATGGGTAGATGAGTATAATCCGAAGTTAATGGATCTAAATCAAGAAATGATGAGATATAGTACAAGATTTAATAGCTATTATAGTAAATTATATGATTTAGCTGGAAAAGTGAATGAAGATGAACAAGCAAAAAATGATTTTGTAAGCGCTTTCGGTAGACTCCATAGTCAATCACAAACAATTCAAGATGACATGGAACAAACTTTACTTGAGTTAAATCGTTTTAAAGCTTTATTGGATAAAGATAATGCAAGTCTATCTCAAAAGGCTGACACAGCAATTCAATCATTAAAGGGCTCAAATGGAGATATTGTACAAATAAGAGCGGATATTAAAAGAATTCAAGAAGAGATTCAAGCGGAACTTACAAAGATTTTAAATCGACCAAATGAAATTATTAAAGGCTCAATTAATATTGGGAAACAAGTTTTTACAATTACGAATCAAACAGCTCAGACAAAAACAGTAGATTTTGTATCGATTGGATCTCTTAGCGATGAAATCGTAAATGCTGCAGATAGTCAAACAAGAGAAGCTGCGAATAGAATTCAGCAGAAGCAAAAAGAATTACTACCACTTATTCAAAAGTTATCACAATCTGAAATTCAAGTAACTGAAATTACATTTATTGAAGATCAGGTAAAAAGTTTTACGGAGCTAATTAATAGACAAATTACAACTTTGGAGTATTTGGTGAATGATTGGAAGTCAGTGAATGAAACTATGCTTCAAATGAAAGAGAATCTTGCAACAGGTGTTTCTATTGATAGTAGTACACTCCAAAAACAATTTAGTCAACTTAAAAGATTAAATGATGAGATGGCTAAACAAACGAAGCAATTTGAAGATTACGTGACAAATGTAATGGTACATTAAATTTCTTGCAGACAATACATCATAATAATTAATGATATAGGGAGAGAAGAAAAATGACAAAAAAACCTTATAAAGTAATGGCTCTATCGGCAATCATGGCAGTAGTTGCAGCAGGTAATATCCTACCAGCACATACTTATGCAGCGGAAAGCACAACAAAACCAATTCCGATTCATGCTAGTGTATCAGATGCATCGGACAAGTACTCTGAATATTCATTAGGGCCAGACGGTCTAAGAGATGCGATGGCAAGAACAGGTTCAAATGCTTTAGTAATGGACCTATATGCTTTAACAATTATCAAACAAGCTAATGTTAATTTTAATGGTATAACGACAGTTGATGATTCTTTAAAAACAAAAGTCGTTCATCATCAAGATGTTGCTAGAGGAAATGCAAATCATTGGTTGGATACAATTAAACCGCAATTGATTTCCACGAACCAAAATATTATTAATTATAATACGAAATTCCAAAACTATTATGATACGTTAGTAACAGCGGTAGATAATAAAGACAAAGCAACACTAACAAAAGGACTTACAAGATTATCTGCTAGTATTACAGAGAACAAAGAAAAAGTAGATAAGTTAGTGGCAGACCTAAAACAATTCCGAAATAAAATGACAACAGATACGCAAAACTTTAAAGGTGATGCAAATCAATTAACGTCTATTTTAGCAAGTCAAGATGCTGGAATTCCACTTATGCAAAACCAAATCACAACGTATAATGAGGCGATTGGTAAATATAACGCAATTATTATTGGATCGTCAGTTGCAACAGCTTTAGGACCAATCGCGATTATAGGTGGTGCAGTTGTAATTGCTACTGGTGCAGGGACTCCATTAGGAATTGGACTTATTGCAGGTGGAGCAGCAGCGATAGGAGGGGGAACTGCTGGAATTGTTTTAGCGAAGAAAGAACTTGATAATGCACAGGCAGAAATCCAAAAGATAACAGGACAAATTTCGCAAGCTCAATTACAGGTAGCTGGCTTAACAAATATTAAAACTCAAACTGAATATTTAACAAATACAATCGATGTAGCCATTACTGCACTGCAAAATATTTCAAATCAATGGTATACAATGGGATCAAAATATAACTCTTTACTTCAAAACGTTGAATCTATTAGCCCTAACGATCTTGTTTTCATCAAAGAGGATCTAAATATTGCTAAAGATAGCTGGAAAAATATTAAAGATTATGCTGAAAAGATTTATGCTGAGGATATTAAAGTAGTGGATACAAAAGCGTAATAAATCACTAATGCTTTATATGGAGATACTTGATAATTTTTTCGGACATATAAAGTATGGGATGCAGGTCTCCTGTTCAATTTTGAGCAGGAGATTTTTAATCTCATTATTCGTGAACAGAGAGACACAGAGAATGGTTGAGATAAAGAGAATCTCAGCTGATAGAAGTTGTACTTTATACAAAGTAGGTGGAGATATGAATAAGAGGCTTTATAAGAAAATCATGTTGTCAATGATGGTTCTTGGGGTTACGACAAGTAATATTGTACCACTGCATCCACTTGCAGCAGAACAAAAGGGGCAAATACATTCATTACAAGAAAGTAATAAAAACTATTCTCTTGGTCCTGCAGGATTCCAGGATGTAATGGCACAAACAACATCTAGTGTATTTGCAATGGATGCATATGCGAAAACAATTCGTGATCAACAAGAAACAGATTTGAGTAAAATAAGTGCAGTAAATAGTAGTCTACGAGAAAATATGATCAAGCACCAAAAAGAGGCCAAGTTGAATGCGACATACTGGTTAGATGAAATGAAACCTCAAATTTTGAAGACGGATCAAAATATTGTGGAATTTAATGATACATTCCAAGCATATTACAACAATCTATTAGCAGCTATGGACCAAAAAGACAGTGGAAAATTGAAATCTGATTTAGAAAAATTGTACAATGTTATTTTGAACAACCAGAGTGAAGTGGATAAGCTGTTAGGAAATCTAAAAACGTTTCGAAATAGAATGGCAGAAGATACAAAAAGTTTTAAGGATGATTCCAATCAATTAACCTCAATTTTAGCAAGTACGAATGCTGGAATTCCACTTTTACAACAGCAAATCAATACTTACAATGATTCAATTAAAAAAAGTAATGATATGGTTATTGCGGGAGCAGCACTTTGTGTGGCGTTAATCACTTGTCTCGCTGGTGGGCCGATGATTGCTGTCGCTAAGAAAGATATTGCAAATGCAGAACGAGAAATCGAAAACTTAAAGGCTAGAATTTCTGGGGCACAGGCGGAAGTAGCTATTTTGACTGATGTTAAAAATAAGACAATCAATATGACGGAAACAATTGATGCAGCCATTACTTCTCTTCAAAATATATCGAATCAGTGGTATACAATTGGAGCGAAGTATAATAATTTGTTGCAAAATGTAAAAGGCATCAGTCCTGAGGAGTTTACTTTTATCAAAGAAGATCTGAATACAGCTAGAGATAGTTGGCAGGATGTCAAGAATTATACAGAAAAATTACATGAAGGTGTAGTAGAATAAAGTAAGACTCTAATCAGTGGGGCGGCCTCCGCTGATTTTTTTGTTTTGGTTGAAGTTTGAAACGAGGATAAATAGAGGTTTAAGGAACTTCATATGTGTTAATTCAAGGGACCGAAAAAAGAAACTTATTGATAGAAATTTTTTTCGCCCAATAAATAAATTTGATTGAAGTTACTCTGAAAATGTTGGCTATCAATTTAGATGGTCGAATTTCCTAGAATAAAGCGGTATAATGCTTGTAAATGATAGAAAAATGTAGGAAAGGATATATAAATAGCTACTATGGATAAAGATAAACAACAATTAAGTGTTGAAGTTGCAAGATTATACTACCAATCTGATTATAGCCAACAAGAAATTGCTAATAAACTGAATATTTCCAGACCGACCATCTCAAGGCTTTTAAAATATGCGAAAGAAAAAGGATTTGTTCAAATTAACATAGCAGATCCATTTGCTGATTTAGATAATGTAGGAAATCTACTTAGAGAAAAATATAATTTATTAGAAGCGCACGTCGTATTTTCTCCGGTACCAGAGTATGCGACTATTACGGAATATATTAGTAAATATGCTGCTGAGTATATGGAGAAGACTGTTACAAATGGTGATATCGTTGGTGTGAGCTGGGGAACCACTATGTATGAAATCGCAAGAAAAATTGTGCCGCAACATGTAAAAGGGGTAGAGGTTGTTCAATTAAAAGGGGGTATTAGTCACTCAAGTGTTAATACCTATGCGAATGAAACAATCGCTTTATTTGCAGATGCATTTCAAACGATACCACGAAATCTACCGCTTCCAGTTATATTTGATAACGCAGTTACAAAGGAATTAGTGGAACAGGATAGACATATTCACCATATTATTGAAATGGGAAAACAAGCAAATATTGCAATTTTTACGGTTGGAACTGTTAGAGACGAAGCTCTATTATTTCGATTAGGCTATTTAGATAAAGAAGAGATGAGTTTATTGAAAGAACAAGCTGTTGGTGATATTTGTTCACGTTTCTTTGATGGAGCTGGTAATATTTGCAGTGAGGAAATTAATCAGCGTACAATTGGTATTGATTTAGAGGAGTTGCGCTTAAAAAAACGCTCTGTTCTTGTTGCTGGAGGTTCTAGAAAAGTAAAAGCAATAGATGGTGCGTTAAGCGGAGGATATGCAAATGTGCTGATTATAGATCAGCATACGGCGAAAGAGCTTTTAAATTATTAAAAAGGTTAAAAAAGAAGGTTTCTCAAAAGTATAAATTTGAGAAACCTTCTTTTAGTATGTGGCTGTGCAATATATGAGTTTTTCAGTAAAAAATTCATGATGAAATAATGGTTTGTATAAGAGATTTGTGAAAGGAATTTTTTAATCCCGTAAAAGTCGGATTGGTGAGGGCTGATAATCAGTGAGGGGTGAAGCCCCTTCACTGATTAAAGTTTCACTTTATAAATGAATAAATACTGTGTTTTATGAGGGAGCTGTTAATAGGGTATCCCCTTTTTTGTGTCAATTTTAAAAACTTAGTTCGCTATCTCAAAAAAATATTGAACATAATTTCAAAAGTGTGTTTACATTTGTTCAAAGTAGAGTTAGAATGAAGTTGTTAAAAGATATGAGGAGTGAAGAAAATGAACATTGCAAAGTTAATTGATCATACAGTTTTGAAACCGGATACTAAAAAAGAAGACGTTATGAAAGTTTTAGAAGAAGCAAAAAAATACAATTTCGCTTCGGTTTGTATTAATCCTACATGGGTGAAATTAGCAGCCGAAGAATTAGCAGGACATGATGTAGATGTTTGTACAGTTATTGGTTTCCCTTTAGGTGCGAATACAACTGAAACAAAAGTATTTGAAACAAAAGATGTAATTGCAAAAGGTGCAACTGAAGTTGACATGGTAATAAACGTTGGCGCTTTAAAAGATGGCGATAATGAATTCGTTGAAAAAGATATTTACGAAGTTGTACAAGCTGCAAAAGGAAAAGCACTTGTAAAAGTTATTATTGAAACATGCTTATTAACAGATGAAGAAAAAGTACGTGCTTGTGAATTATCTGTAAAAGCTGGAGCTGACTTTGTAAAAACTTCAACTGGATTCTCAACTGGTGGAGCGACTGCTGAAGATATCGCATTAATGCGTAAAACTGTTGGAGAAAATGTTGGTGTGAAAGCATCTGGTGGTGTTCGTACAAGAGAAGATGCAGAGAAAATGATTGAAGCTGGAGCTTCTAGAATCGGAGCAAGCGCTAGTGTTGCAATCGTATTAGATGACAAAAATGGTGCTTCAGATAACTACTAATTCATAAAACGTTGTAAGTAATAGATACACAAACTGCAAGGAGCATGGTGTATCTATTACTTTAACACTTGATAAATATGTAAGCGGATACGGAAAAGGAGGGGGGATTTTATGAAATATGTAATCGGTATCATAGGCTTGATCATTGTGTTAGGCATTGCATGGCTTGCTAGTAATAATAGAAGAAAAGTGAAATATCGTCCTATTATAACGATGATTGTACTTCAGTTTATTTTAGGTTTCTTACTATTAAATACAAGCATCGGGAACGTGTTAATTGCTGGGATTGCAGATGGTTTTGGACAATTGTTAAAGTATGCTGGTGATGGTGTTAATTTTGTATTTGGTGGTTTAGCAAATCAAAAAGAATTTTCATTCTTTTTAGGGGTATTAATGCCAATTGTTTTCATATCAGCTTTAATTGGTATCCTGCAACACATTAAGGTATTACCATTTATTGTGAAATATATTGGTTTAGCTTTAAGTAAAATAAATGGAATGGGGAAACTTGAATCGTATAATGCTGTAGCTTCAGCGATTCTAGGACAATCAGAAGTATTTATTTCGGTTAAGAAACAGTTAGGTTTATTATCGGAAAGAAGATTATATACATTATGTGCATCTGCAATGTCAACGGTTTCTATGTCTATAGTTGGATCATACATGGTGTTATTAAAGCCTCAATACGTTGTAACCGCTTTAGTGCTTAACTTGTTTGGTGGTTTTATTATCGCTTCTATCATTAACCCTTACGAGGTTACTGAAGAAGAAGATATGTTAGAAGTACAAGAGGAAGAGAAAAAGACCTTTTTCGAAGTATTAGGGGAGTATATAATTGATGGCTTTAAAGTTGCTATTACAGTAGCGGCTATGTTAATTGGATTTGTTGCTTTAATTGCGTTCATTAATGCAATTTTTAAAGGGGTAATTGGTATCTCATTCCAAGAAATCCTTGGCTATGTATTTGCGCCATTTGCTTTTATTATAGGTGTCCCTTGGCATGAAGCTGTTAACGCAGGTAACATCATGGCAACGAAACTTGTATCAAATGAATTTGTAGCTATGACAAATTTAGCACAAGGGAACTTTAATTTTTCAGGCAGAACAACAGCAATCATATCAGTGTTCCTTGTTTCATTCGCAAACTTCTCTTCAATCGGAATTATCGCCGGTGCTGTTAAAAGTTTGAATGAAAAACAAGGGAATGTAGTAGCAAGATTTGGTTTGAAATTACTCTTTGGTGCAACTTTAGTAAGCTTTTTATCAGCAACAATAGTTGGTTTAATATATTAAGAATTTAAGAGCTAGACGAATAAAAAATAAAAAGGATTGGTGATTCAGATGAGAATGGTAGATATTATCGCGAAAAAACGTGATGGTAAAGAATTAACAACAGAGGAGATTCAATTCTTTATCAAAGGGTATACAGATGGATCAATACCTGATTACCAAGTAAGTGCACTGGCAATGGCTATCTTTTTCAAAGACATGTCTGACCGTGAACGTGCCGATTTAACGATGGCTATGGTGCATTCTGGAGAAACAATTGATTTATCTGAGATTGAAGGAGTTAAAGTAGATAAACATTCAACTGGTGGTGTTGGTGATACAACAACATTAGTGTTAGGACCATTAGTAGCTGCTTTGGATGTACCAGTTGCAAAAATGTCTGGTCGAGGTTTAGGTCATACGGGTGGTACAATTGATAAATTAGAAGCAGTAGAAGGCTTCCATGTTGAAATTACGAAAGAGCAATTCATCGAATTAGTGAACCGTGACAAGGTTGCAATTATTGGACAAACAGGAAATTTAACGCCTGCCGATAAAAAAATATATGCACTACGTGATGTTACTGGAACAGTGAATTCAATTCCGTTAATCGCAAGTTCGATTATGAGTAAAAAGATTGCGGCTGGTGCTGATGCGATTGTTCTTGATGTTAAGACAGGTGCTGGTGCATTCATGAAAACCGAAGAGGATGCGAAAGAATTAGCACACGCAATGGTACGAATCGGAAATAATGTTGGACGTCAAACAATGGCTGTTATTTCAGACATGTCACAACCTCTTGGCTTTGCAATTGGTAATGCTCTTGAAGTACAAGAAGCGATTGATACATTAAAAGGGGAAGGTCCAGAAGATTTAACGGAATTAGTACTTGTATTAGGTAGTCAAATGGTTGTACTTGGGAAAAAAGCGAATACGTTAGAAGAAGCACGTGAAATGCTAAAAGAAGTTATGAAAAATGGAAAAGCAATTGAGAAGTTCAAGGAGTTCTTGAGTAATCAAGGTGGAGATAGCTCAATTGTAGATCATCCAGAAAAGTTACCACAAGCTAAATATGTAATTGATGTACCTGCTAAAACTTCAGGTGTAGTCTCTAACATTGTGGCAGATGAAATAGGCATTGCTGCCATGCTTCTAGGGGCAGGGCGTGCAACAAAAGAAGATGAAATAGATTTAGCTGTTGGCTTAATGCTACGTAAAAAAGTTGGTGAAGCTGTAAAAGAAGGGGAACCACTTGTTACGATTTACGCGAATCGTGAAAACGTGGAAGATGTAAAAGCTAAAATTTATGAAAACATTTCTGTATCAGAAAAGGCTGAAACTCCTAACTTAATTCATACAATTATAACTGATTAATGGTTCATAGGATTAATTTACTCTGAGGAGGAAATAACATGGATAAAAAAAGATACATTGAAGAAGCAACGAAGATGTTAGAAAAAGCTTATATTCCATATTCTAAATTTCCTGTTGGTGCAGCGTTGGTTACGAAAGAAGGTAAGATCTATACAGGTTGTAATATAGAAAATGCTTCTTACGGTCTATGTAATTGTGCTGAAAGAACGGCTATATTTAAAGCAGTATCAGAAGGGGAACGTGATTTTAGTTATTTAGTAATTACAGGTAAAACAGATGGGCCTATTTCACCATGCGGAGCTTGTAGACAAGTCATTGCAGAGTTTTGCGATCCTAAAATGCCAGTGTTATTAACAAATCTAAAAGGCGATGAAAAAGAAGTAACGGTTGAACAATTGTTACCGGGTGCATTTTCGATTGAGGATTTAATCTAATTTCAAATGAATATAAGAAAGAAGCTGTCCTAAAATTTATATGTTGGGAGAGCTTCTTTTTTTGTGTGAAGAATATGTTTTTATTTATATAACCATTGAAATTCTGTTCATGAAAGACATTTTTCTATTTGAATGGGAATTTGCTGGGGATGGATCGACCGTTTTGCAGGATTACTCTTTCTGTCTGCTTCTTATCTATTTCAAACTCGTAAACTGTCCACAAGGTTAGGTGAAGTTCTCTCTAATGGTATTGTGCATCTATAAAGAGTTCCGTACTAAATGAGGGTGGCTACGAATAAGGTTGGTAGAAGAGTAGAAGGAAGGGAGGGCTAAAATGAAACCGTATCACATTATTGGAAAAAGTATTAAACGAAAAGAAGGTGCGGATAAAGTAACGGGTAGAGCAAAATATGTGGATGACGAGATTGAGATAGGTACTTTATACGCAAAACTCTTAACAAGTGTGTATGCGCATGCTTTTATTGAAAGTATTGATATAAGGAGAGCTGAGGAAATCCCTGGTGTTCATGCTGTAATAACAGGCGCAGATTATCCTATTCTGGTCGGTTCCAGTATTGTAGATCGTCCCCCGTTAGCCTACGAAAAAGTTCGGTATTTTGGTGAGCCTATTGCACTTGTCGTAGCGGATAGCGAAGCGATTGCTAAACACGCAACAGCACAAATACGTGTTACATATAAGAAACTGCCTGTAGTTCACGCCCCGCTGCAAGCCTATTTAGAAAGGGATATACTCGTACATGAAAATATAGAACAATATGAATTGGAAGAAGAAGTATATCCAGAAGCGCATACAAACATTGCAAATAGAACGAAAATTCGTAAGGGAGATATTCGAGAAGGGTTTGTAAATAGTGAAGTTGTTGTAGAGGAAACGTTTTCTTTTCGGCAATCTGATCATACTGCAATGGAAACTCGATGTGCGAAAGTAGAAATTAAGCCAAATGGAGAGGTTATTATTCATTCTACTTCGCAAGCCCCTTTTGAAATTAAAAGATTGCTTAGTAAGACGTTTCAAATTGATGAGGAAAAAATAATTGTACATGTGCCTTTAGTTGGAGGGGCGTATGGTGGAAAAACAACGGTACAACTTGAGTATTTAGTGTATCTTGCTTCTAAAGCAGTGGGTGGGAGGCGTGTTACCCTGCGGAATAGTAGAGAAGAAGATTTTGTAACATCGCCTGTTCATATTGGTTTACAAGCAAAAGTAAAGCTTGGATGTACAAAGAATGGGAAATTGCAAGCTGCAGAGATTTTATATTTATTTGATGGCGGTGCATATGCTGATCGGGCAGTGACCATGAGTAAAGCGGCCGGATTAGACTGTACAGGTCCATACTCAATTCAGCATGTATCGTGTGATTCGCTTTGTATGTATACGAATCATCCATATGCGACATCGTTTCGTGGATATAGTCATGCCGAGTATACATTTGTAATTGAAAGAATGATAGATATATTGGCAAAGAAAGTAAATATATGTCCGCTTGAGTTTCGTATGAAAAATACAATTGAACGAGGAGATACAACACCAACACAAGTATTAGTCACAAAAAGTAATACGGGGGATATTCAGGCGTGTTTACAAAAGTTAAAATCGCTTATTAGTTGGGAAGAAGGGAATCGTATTATTTTACCAAATGGGAGGATACGGGTAAAAGGAATTAGTTGCTTTTGGAAAAATTCGACTACACCAAATAATGCTGGAGCGGGTGCGACTATAACCTTTAATGGTGATGGGAGTGTAAATGTCAATTGTGGTGCAGTGGAAATTGGACAAGGAACGAAAACAACTTTAACACAAATGGTTGCAGAAAAAATGAATATGAATGTTAAAGATGTATCTATTATGATGGAAGTCAATACACAAATAGCGCCAAAACATTGGAAAACAGCTGCCAGTCGAACGACACATCTCGTTGGAAATGCAGTTGTAAAAGCGACGGAAGATGTAATGAAGCAGTTACTAGATACGGCGGCTAATGTACTTGGAATACCAGCAGGTGAATTAACAATTGCAAACAAGACTGTATATGTAAAAACAAATCCAGATATTTACGTACCATTTTCAAAAATTGTTTTTGGATATGTTGATTCGAGTGGGAATGTAGCAGGGGCGCAAATAATCGGAAGAGGTACATATATCTTTGAAGGAATAACAAAGATTGATTATGAAACAGGAAAAGGGCAACAAGGACCAGAGTGGGGAGTGGGAGCACAGGCAATAGAGGTTGAATTTGATCCACAATTATATACGTATAAATTAATTAAAGCAGTAACGGTTGCAGATGCTGGAAGGATTTTGAATAGAAAAGGAGCAGAAACACAAATTATAGGGGCTATGAGTATGGGATTAAGTTTTGCGACGAGAGAAACATTTCACTATGACTTGTATGGGAGAGTTCTTAATAATCAGTTTCGTTCTTATAAAGTGATGCATTATGGGCAACACCCAAAATACATTGCTGAATTTGTAGAAGTACCGCATGATCAAGCTGCATTTGGGTCTAGAGGGCTTGGTGAGCATGGAATTATCGGTATGCCAGCTGCTTTAGCGAATGCGTTATCTATTGCGGCTAGTATTTCACTTCGTCAATTACCTATTAATCCTGAATTGATTTGGAAAGTAAAACAAGCGGAGGAGAATGGTGTATATGATACCATTTGACTTTGAATATTATCGTCCAAATTGTATCGAAGAAGCAATCCGATTATTTCATCAGCTGGATAAAGAGGGAAAAAGGCCTATTTATTATGGAGGAGGCACTGAAATTATTACAATGGGGCGTTTGCAACAAATAATTGCGAAAGCGGTCATTGATTTGAAAGATATTCCCGAAGGTAATATTTGTGCATGGAATAACCAAAAGCTTATTCTTGGAGCTACATTAACATTAACACAAGTTCAAGAGGAAAAAGTATTCCCCCTTCTTGGAGAGACTGCCGGAAGAGCTGCAGATCACACAGCAAGAAATAAAATTACGCTTGGTGGCAATATTGCAGGGAAAATTATATATAGAGAAGCAGTACTCCCTTTTTTACTAGCTGATAGTACATTTGTTATTGCAGGAAAAGAAGGTGTAAAGTATATCAAGGCACAGCAAGCGTTTATTGAGAAGTTACAATTGCAAAAAGGTGAGTTTCTCATACAAATTATCACCGATCAAAAATATATAGAATCTCCCTATTACAGTGTAAAAAAAAGGCAATTAGAGAAAATTGATTACCCACTTGTAACAGTTGCTGCGTTAAAAAGTGATGAAAACATTCGAATTGCATTTAGTGGATTGTGTGCCTTTCCATTTCGGTCGCTCGCAATGGAGGCAGTGTTAAACGATTGGGATATTCCAGTAAGGAAGAGAATTGAGCGCGCCCTTCTTTATATTTCCACACCTATATTAGATGATATACGAGGTTCGCGTGCTTATCGTATGTTTGTTTTGCAACATGTGCTTTATGATGTGCTGATGAAGCTGGAAGGGGTGAAATAATGGGAAAGGGGCAATTTATTCTTCATGTGAATGGGGAAGGTAGAGAAGTGATTGTCAGAATGGCAGATACGCTATTATATACATTACGACATCAACTCGATCTAACAGGAGCTAAGCCGGGATGTGAAAACGGTGATTGCGGTGCTTGTACAGTTCTTGTTGAAGGAATACCCATTAAGTCTTGTATTATGTTAGCTGTGGAAGCGATTGGTAAGCGGATTACAACGATTGAAGGCTTACGGGAAACGCGTATTCAGCAAGCTTTTGAAGATAAATGGGCTTTTCAGTGTGGGTATTGTACGCCTGGGTTTATTATAAATTGTCATGCGCTCGTTACACAAAAAATGGATGTGGATGATTCAGTTATTGAAGAATGGTTAAGTTCTAATATTTGCCGGTGCACAAGTTATCAAGAGATTGAAGAAGCTGTGAAATCTGTCTTACAAAAACAACGGGAGCATCAATGATGACTTCTGTTCATACTGTACTAGAAGCACTACTATCTTGTGAACAACGATGTGCTTTAGCGACGATTATTCATGTAGAAGGATCTGCATATTGTAAAGAAGGAACAATCATGCTTTTTGGTGAAGATGGAACGAAAGTCGGAATGTTAAGTGCAGGTTGTTTAGAAGAAGAGGTTTCTGTTTATGCAGCTGAAGTAATAGAGAATCAAACTTGGTCTATCCATCAGTTTAATACAAAAGCAGAAGATGATTTATCTTGGGGAATGGGATGCAACGGCATCATTCGTATATTAGTTGAGCATATAGATGAGGAGTACAAAGCTTTTTTGCAAACACTATATGAATATCTTAAGAAGGGTATTTCAGTTCGAATGATAAAGAACCTTTCTTCATTACAGACTTTGTTTGTAAGTGAGAATGGTGACATGTTTGGGAATGAAGAAGCTTTATTTTCAACTCATTCCTTACATGGTTTATACGGTAAATGGTTTTATCAACACTTTGCACCAAAGCCACGACTCTTTATTTTTGGAGCGGGGGAGGATGCGAAACCTCTTGTTCGGTTTGCAAAAGAAGTAAACTTTTTTGTAACAGTTTGTGATTGGCGTGAATCGTTATGTAATTCTTTACATTTTCCGAGTGCAGATGTTTGTATGAATGGGTTTCCGAAAGAGATTGTACCACGACTTCTATTAAGAGAAGAAGATTTTGTTGTGATTATGACTCACCATTTTCAACGCGATCAGCAATTGGTTGAACTGTTATTGAAACAATGTGTTCGCTATATTGGTATTTTAGGTCCACGTCACCGCACTGCTCGTCTATTAGAAGGAAAGGCGATACCAAAAAATGTTCATTCTCCGGTAGGGCTTGCAATTGGTGGAAAAGGGCCAACTGAAATAGCGATTAGTATCATAGCTGAAATCATCCAAGAATTAAGGGGGAAGTAAAATAAAGATTGCAGGGATATATTTAGCTGCTGGAAACAGTCGAAGGATGGGGCCAGGAATAAATAAATTATACTTACCATTACAGGGGAAACCACTTGGAAACATAGCGTTACAAGCGGCATTTTCTTCAAGGCTCTCTCATATTATTGTTGTTACAAATGACCCCACGTGGATATTAAAGAGGATGTGCCGTGAAAATGTGTATATTCTTTCTTGTCCAAACGCTGATAAGGGACAGTCATATTCTCTTCAGTGTGGTGTTAAAATGGCGAAAAAAATAAATGTAGATGCAGTGGTTGTTCTTTTGGCGGATCAACCATTCGTTACAGCTGAATTTATTAATAAGATAATGGATTGCTATGAGCAAAATAAAAACATTCATTTTGTAGCAGCGAGTTATAGGGGAGTAAGGCAACCTCCTGTTTTATTTACAAAGAAAGTGTTTCCGTTTTTTAAAGCGTTGAAAGGGGATGAAGGAGCACGTGCAATTTTTATGAAGCCTACGATAAATGGAATTTCATTGTTGTCTCAAAATGACAAAATATTTTTTGATATCGATACATGGGAAAAATATCAACAGGTGAAACAAAAATATGCGGATTGATATGGTGTTTGAATTACAATGTAGTAGACATAGAACTATGTCAAAAAGAGCCGGAATTTCTCAATATAGAAATTTGGCTCTTTTTACGTTGATATTATTTTGTAAAATTGGTCGTTTGAATCGATTTTGGATCTCAATTTGTAAGGTTCATACGATTTTGTGCATGCTGTAAAGCAAGTGGAGTAACGTTCTCCCCGTTAGGATCTACAATCGTTGTATTTAATAAAATGGAATCTAAACTTCCGCGAAATTCTGTCATATAGTGTTGTCTTAACATTTGTTGTTCCTGTTTTTCAGTTTTTTTTAGTCCGGAAGCTTTTTCTTTTTTTGCTAATTCATTAATGCGAAATAATATATTTTTCATGTTGTTCACCTCTTTTAACTATAAATTAGTAACTCACTAATTTATAATGAGTTTGATATTTCTTTTTGATTATGTCAATAGTTGTAAATGAAAAAGACACTCCTTTTTTAAAAAAGGTGTCTAACTAGATTACATTAGGTTTATCCATCATTTTTATAAATGATTTCTATTAAAATAATTCATTTTATTTATTTGCATTCTAAATATATAATAGCGATTAGGTGAGTGCACAGGAACAGCTATTTAATTGTCCTTCTTTTCGGAATGCTATTTGTGCATAAACCGTTCGATTTAATAAGTCGTTTAGATAGTTAATCAATGATTTTTTAGGGAATCGCTCAAGCTCGCAGAATAGAAAATATATGAGATTGTTACTAAAACCAACTAATTTCATGAGAATGATTATTTTTATTGGTGTCTCGGTGAACAATGGACTGCATTTCTGCGTAAGAGAAAACTATGTAACCTACATATTAACTTTTTCATTATTATGAAGATATGGTTATAACAAGAAAAACATCTGGAAATTATATTTTAGCTTTATATAAAACAAAAGAATGATCGTACAACAGGAGGAGTAAGTATGGAGCTGCGCCATTTGAAAACTTTTATTATTGTAGCGGAAAGCGGTGGCTTTACACGGGCTGGAGAACAACTTGGGTATACGCAATCGACAATTACTAATCATATTCGATCATTAGAAGAAGAGATTGGAAATCCATTATTTGATCGTCTTGGAAAAAAGGTAATTTTAACTGATGTAGGGGAGCATATGCTTTCTTATGCGCATAAAATATTGGAATTATCAAATGAAGCATTGGAATCATCTCAAATGAACGGGAAATTTTCAGGGACAATACGCATTGGAGCGAATGAGTCTTTAATGATTTATCGATTACCTGCTGTTTTATATGAATTTAAAAGGAAGTATCCGCAAGTACATATCATTTTACAACCATCAGAGAGTCAAGAATTGCACAATGAGCTAAAATCAGGAAAATTTGATTTCGCTTTATTTACACATCCGGAGCAACTAGGTACAGACATTGTTACTCATTCTCTTGTTCAAGAGAAGATTGTGCTTATTGCTCCGCCCAAACATCCACTAACAAAAAAGGTGAGCGTTAGTCCTGCTGATTTAGAAGGAGAAATGTTGTTGCTTACAGAGCCAGGGAGTTACCGAGATTTGTTAGAAAGACGGATTAAAGAAGATGGTATTAATTGTTCTCATATTCATTTTTGGAGTATTGAAGCGATTAAGCAAACCGTTATGTGTGGGCTAGGGATATCTTATTTACCGTTTATAACGGTAAAGGAAGAAATCGAGCAAGGCAAGCTAAGTGTACTACCATGGACGTATAGTGAAGATTTCGTTACAACGGAATTGGCATATCATAAAAGCAAATGGTTAACTCCTGCAATGAAGAAATTAATTGAAATGATAGAAAAGCATGCAGAGAAATGGAAAGAATTCGCTTGATTCTCTGATCTGAAAGTAGGCTGGAAACTATATATTGGGGGAAAAGTAATGAATGAAAGAGTAATAAATGAAAGAGTGAAAGAAGTAGCGCTTGTCGTAATAGGATCATTATTGTTTGCGATTGGGATTAACTTTTTTGCTATTCCAAATCGGTTATCTGAAGGTGGAGTTATTGGGCTTACAGTTATTACATATTATTTGTTTGAATGGTCACCAGGTACTGTAAACCTTTTAATAAATGCAGTATTACTTGCAATTGGGTATAAGTTTTTTGATAGAAAGACAATGGTGTATACAATACTTGGTATTGTCTCTTCATCTTTCTTTTTATATATCACAGAAGATATAGCGACTCCGGTAAATCATGATACATTGTTAGCAGCTCTATTTGCGGGTGTTTTCGTTGGTGTTGGTTTAGGATTTATGTTCCGTGCAGGTGGTACATCAGGTGGATCTGCAATCATAGCACAATTAGCAAACCAATATTTAGGTTGGAGTGTTGGAAAAGGTGTATTAATTATTGATATCGTCGTTATTGCAGGTTCAGTATTTATTATTGGGCAGGAAAAAGCGATGTATACGCTGGTAGCGGTATTTATCGGTGCAAAGGTTATTGATTTTATTGTAGAAGGATTGAATACAAAGACTGCTGTAACAATTATTTCAAACTATCCAGACATGATCAGAGAATCCATTATGAAGAGTATGACACGAGGTGTAACAGTACTAGATGGGAAAGGTGGTTACACAGGAAATAACAAAGAAGTATTATATGTTGTCATCAATAAACAAGAGCTCATTCAATTAAAGAAAGTCGTGAGCCAAAAAGATGAAAATGCATTCGTTGTCATTCACGATGTACGTGATGTATTAGGTGGTGGTTTTAAAGCGAGTTAAAAAAGCTGGTCTTCAAATTTTGAGGACCAGCTTTTTGTTTAAGGAGGTAAAAAAATAATCATTAGTTTATAGTTTTAAGAAACAACGTCATAACAAATACGATAAAAAAAACGAAACACTATAATATATAAGGGTTTCGTTTTTATTTTGAGTATCGTTTGAATGCAGCATAATCTATGCTGTTGTATTCATTGGTTCAATGTCAAAAGAAATTTCTTTAGCTGCTTCTAAAGCTATTCTTTTAGCTTCTTGTTTAGAAAATGATGCTGCTAAAACGTAGCCGCACCGACCCCCCATTGATTTAGGAGGTTTTAGGATACTTCCCTTTTTAGGTTTTATATATACTTCTTCTACACCAGGATATTTAGAGCTACGCTTTTTTCCTGTAACTCGAATTAATTTCCCTCTATAAGCGACTGTTAAGTAGTGCGTATACACATATTTATAATGTTTTTTATTCAGTGAAGGTTTATTTCCTAACATTAACTGAATCGTTTCCTGTACTAAGTTGATTCCATGACCAACTTCAATCATACGATTCATAGCTCCGCCTGATATCCTTGGGTTTATCTCAATTAACTTCCAAATACCATTTACTCTGCGGAGCTCCAGATGACAAGCACCATTTTTTATATCAAAAGCATGTACAACAGAATGAATAGCGTTAAGAAGACTATAATGTAGTTTAGTGTCTAATTGTCCTAACAAAGAATAACCAGTGACGATAAAACGTTCAAAAAATGTAATTTCTTGTTCAATCACTGCAATAATATGAACCTTTTTATTGTGAACTAAAACTTCAACTAAGTACTGAGGTCCATCTACATATTCTTCAAGTAGAATTTCTTCATTAGGTCGTTTTTTTAAAAGGGTTTGCATAGATGAAATTAATTGATCTCTATCCTTTGCCAACAATACATCTTTTGATCCTGCTGATTCAGGGGATTTAACGACAAGAGGAAATTTCATCTCTACAGTTTTAAGAAAAGATGATAAGGATTCTGTTGGTTTGTAAATTAAATAATTGAGTGAAATCGGTAAATTCTTAAGCACGTTACGGGTCAATATTTTATTTTCCATATGATAAATTGCGTCAGTAGATATCATACTTTTACAGAACTTCTCAGACAAACATGCAGCGACATAAACAAAATAATCAATAAAACTAAAAATTCCTTTTATATTTTTCCCTGTTTTTTTTAGATTGTGGATTACTGTAATTAAATTATCATAATCATTTATATCGGTAAATATCATCTGATGTACATCCGGAAATTCACTTCGTTCTTCAAGAAATCTTTTTTGGTCTGTTAACAAAACCGTAAAGAAATTAAGTTTCTCTGCTGCTTTAATTGCTTCCCTACTCGATCCAGATTTATTTGTTTCAATAAAAACAATAGTATTCATAATCTTACCCCACCCTATCTTTACTTGTTTTTATAAAATAAGCTCTGTTATCTATATAAATAGAATATAAAAATGGGACAAAGGTTGTTCTTAATCTTTTGGAAATTGGTTAAATGTGGAAAGGATATGAATATATATAAGTTGAATTTGATCTGTATGTTGAAAAAGAACTTTAGAAAGAGGGGAAGGGAACCAATATGACTATAATTGGTATGCTTCATCATCGAGAAGATCCAAGAAACGTAAGGAGAGCATATGCTTGTGCCGCTGTAGCAAAAGCTGAAGGTGTCAACTTCTTTTACTTTACCCCAGGGAAAGTAAAAATAGAAAATCAAACGATTTTAGGAAAAATCTATGAAAACGGCGAGTGGATTGAAAAAGAATTTTCTTTTCCCGATGTCATTTATAATGCAAGCGCTCCTGTTAGTGATAAAACTGAGAAAATCTTTGATTATCTATACGATAGGATTCCATTCACAAGTCATTCAATTGGAGATAAATTAAGTGTATATAACAGAATTAAAAAAGCAAAAGAGTTTGAACAATATCTTATTCCTTTTTATGAATTAACTAATGCTAGGAAGTTTTTTGACATGATTAAGCGCTATAAAAAAGTTATTATCAAACCGATGTCTGGGCATCAAGGTGGGGGCATCGTTTTTATTGAAAAATATGGGGTAGAGCATTACAAAATGAATGAGGCAGGGCAAGTCTCATCTATTAATGAAAAACAATTGTTAGACTTTATATCTCATAAAATACAAGAACAAGATTACCTAGTTCAACAATTTATTTCATGTCAAATGAAAACTGGTCATGTTTATGATTTCAGGCTGCATGTTCAAAGAAACGGAGAAGGAAAATGGGTCATTACTTCAATTTTTCCAAGGATACGTCCATTGGGAAGCATTGTATCAAATATGGGTAGTGGTGGTTATAGCACGTATCTAGAAATTTTTTTAAAAACAGAGTTTGATGACAACTGGTACAATATTCAAAGGTATTTGGAGCGGTTTGCAGTAAGCTTTGTTAACCATTTTGATTCTTTATATGACAGTGTATCATTTGATGAATTAGGAATTGATGTTGGGATTGATGAGGACCAAAAATTGTGGTTGTTTGAAGTAAATTGGAGACCAGGTGCACCTAATATATTTAATCTTGAATTAGATGTAGTTAGAAATACGATTCACTATGCTAGATATTTAGCCAATAAATACAAACAAAATAGAGGATAAAAACAAGGGAAACGATAGGCAGATGCTTTTAAAAAAATCAATATTAGTGAAGAGATGATTGAGAATGTACTACATGGAAATCTATACAGTGGGATTGCAACGTATCCCAATCGTTTATTTGCTACTGGCTTTTTTGATAATATGGTATTGAACAGTATTGGAGTCCCTATTCAAAACAATGATCAACGATATACACTATTTTTTTGTTAATAACTGTATAAAATTTCTGATTAATTGTTAAAAGGTTAGGAACTTCAAGCACTATGGTAACTATTAATTGTCTTTATTATTATAAGATCAATGCAATTTTGATCATTTTTTATTTTTTTGTTTTTAAGGAAAAATATATATAAATAGGGGGCATGCAAAAACAAATTTTAGTGTAGAGTTGAAATAAAGTTAATATGCTTAAAATAAAGCCCCGGTGTTTGTAAAAAAGTTGCATGGTTTCATCCCTTTAGGTTCGAATATCTAAAGGGATGTTCTTATATCTAAGGGAAAAGGAACGGGTTCTCCGCAAAAGATGGTTTATTTGCATGGTTTTTCTTTGGATCTCCCGCACCCTATATGAATTCCATATCTTTATTAAATCTATGGTTTATATAGTCTCCTATTGTGAAGGTGTGAAGGTTAAGCGTATAATATTATAGGTCTAAAAAATATAAGATAAATTGTGAATGATAAAAATGATAGATATTTTTCATCACTTATAAAACAGAGATAAAATGAAAGTAGCATTGGAATTTAGATAGGGAGTTATAAAATGAAATTAATCATAGCCGAGAAACCAGATCAAGGTTTGGCCCTTGTTTCTCAATTTAAATATCGCCGAAAAGACGGCTATTTAGAAGTAGAAGCAAATGAGTTATTTCCAAATGGAGCTTACTGTACATGGGCAATTGGTCATTTGACGCAGTTATGTAATCCGGAACATTATCACGCTGAGTGGAAAAAGTGGTCACTCGATACATTACCAATGATTCCGGAACGTTTTCAATTTGAAGTTACAAAATCAAAGTATAAGCAATTTAATGTTGTGAAACAGCTGTTACATAATCCGCAAGTGACGGGAATTATTCATGCAGGCGATGCGGGGCGTGAAGGGGAATTAATTGTACGAAATATTATCAATCTTTGTAACGTGCAAAAACCGATGAAACGTCTATGGATCTCCTCCTTAACGAAGCAAGCGATTTATCAAGGATTTAAAAATTTACTTGATGAAGCAGATACAATCAATACGTACTATGAAGCATACACACGATCATGTGCCGACTGGGTGGTTGGGATGAATGCATCGCGTGTCTTTAGTATTTTGCTAAAGAAAAAAGGAATGAATGATGTGTTTTCGGCTGGTCGTGTACAAACGCCGACATTAGCTTTAATTGTGAAACGTGAAAAAGAAATAGAAAACTTTAAATCAGAGCCGTTTTGGGAAGTGTTTGCAACTTTTAATATAGAAGGAAAGAAATATGAAGGGAAATGGGAGAAAGATAATGAGTCCCGTTTAAAAGACCCTGATATGGCAAATAAAATTGCAGCATTTTGCCAAAATAAACCGGCTGAAGTAAAAGAAATGAAAACGGAGCGGAAGGAGTTTCAACCACCGTTTTTATTTAACTTATCATCACTGCAAGCAACAGCGAATAAAGCATTTAAGTTTTCACCAAAAAAGACTCTTGATATTACACAAGCATTGTATCAAAAAGGTATTGTGTCTTACCCACGTTCGGATTCTAACTATGTAACACAAGGAGAAGCAGCAACGTTCCCTGACATCTTACAAAAATTAAGCCAGTTTGAAGAATATAAAGAGTTATTACCAGCGCCGATTGAGTCCATTATGAATAATAAGCGATATGTGAATGAGAAAAAGGTTACAGATCACTATGCAATTATTCCAACAGAACAAGCGACAAATCCAAATAAACTATCTGGCGATGAAAAGAAAATTTACGATATGATTGTAAGGCGTCTTATTGCGGCTCATTATGAAGTTGCGATCTTTGACTATACAACAATTACAACACTTGTTGATAGCCGTGCTGAATTTATTTCAAAAGGGAAACAGCAAATTCAAGAAGGGTGGCGCAAAGTTATTTTCCAAGATGATAAAGAAGATGAAACCATTCTTCCAATCGTAGCAGAAGGCGAGCAAGGGAAAGTTGTAACGGTGAAAGTGAAAGAAGGAAAAACACAGCCACCAAAGCGTTATACAGAAGGGCAGCTTATTACGCTAATGAAGACAGCTGGGAAATATTTAGAAAATGAAGAGCTAGAGAAAGTATTAAAAAAGACAGAAGGGTTAGGGACAGAGGCAACCCGTGCAGGCATCATTACAATGCTGAAAGATCGTAAGTATATTGATGTGAAGAAAAATCAAGTGTATGCAACAGATAAAGGAAAAGTATTAATTACCGCAATTGGTGATAAAATTTTAGCTTCTCCAGAAATGACTGCGAAGTGGGAGCAGCGTCTTGCTGAAATTGGGGAAGGCATAGCTTCTCCAGCAACCTTTATGGAACAAACGAAAAAGCTATCAGCGAAAATTATTGAAGATGCGATTGAAATGTCTGAGAAGTGGGACTTTACTGGATTACATGTTGAATCGATTGAACGTAAAGAATCGAAGTTTACAACAGGTAAAAAAGTAGGGAAATGTAAAAAATGTGATGGTGATATAATCGATAAATCAACTTTTTATGGGTGCTCGAACTATAATACAACACAATGTGATTTCACGATTTCAAAAAAAATATTAGGGAAAACAATATCGCAAAAGAATATGACTAAGTTATTAAAAGGTGAACAAACAGATTTAATTAAAGGTTTTAAGAAGAATGATAAAACTTTTGATGCGAAATTAGAGTGGAAAGAGAATAAAATCAATTTTGTGTTTGAGAAGTGAGAGTTGTCAGCTAATAAAAAAGTTCTTTACTAGGTAAAAAGGTTCTGTAGCAAGATGGAGTGCTTTTTTTCGTATATCTTGCGTCAAGACAATATAAGCCATTCAGAATAAGAATAACTATACAAAGGTTTTATTTGGGGAATTAATGTTCACGAATTAAAAAGGTATTTAACAAATAATAAAGCCATTTAAAAAATAATAAAATAGCATTGCACGTTGATTCTAATATAAAACAACGTGTGATATGAAGTATAACTTTGCATAAAATGCAGATGTATGCTTTCTTTTTGTTGTACAAAGATATGTTTCATCAAAGTTTGCTAATTCAAATTATGATTATAAAAAAGCTGGAGGATTTTTTATAAGAAATCCTTTAGCTTAATAAATAACCGTGTATTTAAAATTAAGTTACATTTATTTTTTTATGTGAGCTAATACTTATTATTAAGTGAACTTTTATTGCGAGAATAACAAAAATAAATAATTAGTCCTACAGCTATCAAAGAACTGAGTTTGACTCATCTGTAATATCTTGTTCCTCTGGTACTTTGGGAAAGCAAACAAAGCACGGTGAAGGCTGGATACAGGAACACTTATCCCTATGTTGAAACGGATGGAGACTGCAAAGTTAATTCACCGAAAGCTCAGTAGCATGCGTTGAATTATGCTTGTCAATGCATGGCTTCGTGATTAAACGAATATATCCAAACAAGTCAGAGCATTGAGTGCCGTGACTTTTTTATCATTTTTATATTGTGTATTTTTGGATTAAACGCTATAATTATAGTGTTAAAGATGGAATCGTGATATGACCTGTTATGAATCTATCATTTTACTTATGAATAAATGGATTGGTATTTTAGCAAGATGTGCTAATAAACTACTCCACCATGATGATAGCGTACCTATTAATTCGGTGCGTATATTTTCGTGGTGGAGTTTTTTTTATTCTCAAAAAGGGGGAAAGACCATGAATGACAGCATGGTTCATATTACAATTGACGGCAAAGAATATAGTGCTAAGCCCGGTTCAACTATATTAGGCATCATTAATGAGAACGGGATTGAACATCCACAAATCTGTTATGTGCCTGAAGTGGATCCTATTCAAACATGTGATACTTGTATTGTAGAAGTTGATGGAAAACTTGTGCGATCCTGCTCGGCAGTAGCAACGGACGGTATGAATATTGAGTTGTCCTCTATTAGTGCAAAGGCAGCACAAACGGAGGCGATGGATCGCTTATTAGAAAACCATTTACTTTATTGTACGGTCTGTGACAACAATAACGGGAACTGCAAATTGCATAATACGGCAGAATTAATGGAAATTGAGCATCAAAAATATCCTTACGAGCCAAAAGTAGATGCAAGTGAGGTTGATATGTCTCATCCATTTTATCGCTATGATCCTAATCAGTGTATTGCGTGCGGTCAATGTGTAGAGGTGTGTCAAAACTTACAAGTAAATGAAACGTTATCTATTGATTGGGAAGCGGAACGTCCTCGTGTTATTTGGGACGATGGAGTGGATATTAACGATTCTTCATGTGTTAGCTGCGGTCAATGTGTAACTATTTGCCCTTGTAATGCTTTGATGGAAAAATCGATGCTTGGTGAAGCTGGATTTATGACTGGGCTGAAGCCGGACATACTTGAGCCTATGGTTGATCTTATAAAAGAAGTGGAACCTGGATACAGTGGTATTTTCGCTATATCAGAAGTAGAAGCTGCGATGCGTGAAACTCGTACGAAGAAAACGAAAACAGTATGTACGTTTTGTGGTGTAGGGTGCTCATTCGAAGTGTGGACGAAGGGACGTAAAATTCTTAAAGTCCAACCAACTTCTGAAGCGCCGGTTAATGCAATTTCTACTTGCGTAAAAGGAAAATTTGGTTGGGATTTTGTAAATTCTGAAGAACGACTCACTAAGCCTTTAATTCGTAAAAATGGAACATTTGTTGAATCAACTTGGGAAGAAGCACTTGAATTAGTGGCAAATAAATTAGGATCTATTAAACAAGAGTACGGCAGTGGTTCTGTAGGTTTTATTTCTTCTTCTAAAATTACGAATGAAGACAACTATGTTATTCAAAAATTAGCTCGACAAGTATTCGAAACGAACAACATTGATAACTGCTCTCGTTATTGTCAATCACCAGCAACAGATGGGTTATTCCGTACGATTGGTATGGGCGGAGATGCCGGAACGATTAAAGATATTGCACAATCAGGTCTTGTTATTATCGTTGGTTCAAATCCAACAGAAGGCCACCCAGTTTTAGCTACTCGTGTGAAACGTGCGCATAAACTTCACGGTCAAAAACTAATCGTTGCAGATCTTCGTAAAACCGAAATGGCAGAGCGTTCAGATATCTTTATTAGTCCAAAGCAAGGAACAGATCAAGTATGGTTAATGGCTGTTACGAAATATATGATTGATCAAGGTTGGCATGATCAACAGTTCATCGACGAGAATGTAAACTTCTTTGAAGACTTCAAAGATAGTCTTGCAGAATATACGCTTGAATATGCAGAAGAGATTACAGGCATTTCAAAAGAAACTCTCGTTAGAATGGCAGAAATGATTCGTGACGCAGATGGTACTTGTATTCTTTGGGGAATGGGTGTAACGCAAAATACGGGTGGTTCAGATACTTCCGCTGCGATTTCAAATTTACTTCTTGCAACAGGAAATTATCGTCGCCCAGGTGCTGGTGCATATCCGCTACGAGGTCATAACAACGTACAAGGTGCTTGTGATATGGGAACTCTCCCAGGCTGGCTTCCAGGATATCAGCACGTTACTGACGATGTAGAACGTGCGAAATTTGAAATAGCTTACGGGGTAAAAATTGATAACAAACCAGGTCTTAATAACATTGAAATGCTTCACGCAATTGAAGAAGAGAAAATGAAAGCAATGTATCTAGTTGGGGAGGATATGGCCCTTGTAGACTCTAACGCAAATCATGTACATGAAGTTTTATCAAGTCTTGAATTCTTTGTCGTTCAAGATGTTTTCCTTTCTAAAACTGCTCAATACGCCGATGTAGTGTTACCAGCAGCACCATCTCTTGAAAAAGAAGGTACTTTCACAAATACAGAGCGTCGTGTACAAAGATTATATCAAGTTCTTCCAACGCTAGGTGATGCGAAACCAGATTGGTGGATCGTACAAGCGATTGCAAATAAATTAGGCGCAAATTGGAACTATAGTCATCCAAGTGAAATCTTTGCTGAAATGGCAAGTTTATCGCCACTTTTCGCACAAGCAAACTATGAAGTACTTGAAGGCTGGAATAGTTTCCATTGGGGAAGCTTTGAAGGAACGAATACGCCGCTTCTTTTCCAAGATGGATTTAACTTCCCAGACAAAAAAGCTCGTTTTGCGCTAGCTGATTGGGTACGTCCTGCTGAATTCCCAGCGGAATATGATCTTCACATTAATAATGGTCGTATGCTTGAACATTTCCATGAAGGTAATATGACAAATAAATCAACTGGTATTCAAACGAAAGTGCCTGGTGTATTCGTTGAAGTTTCTCCAGAACTTGCAAAAGAACGTGGAGTTAAAACTGGTTCGTTAGTGCGCCTTGTTTCTCCTTTTGGAGCACTTAAATTACGTGCACTTGTAACGGATCGCGTAAAAGAAAATGAGCTTTATTTACCGATGAACTCAACTGATAAAGAATCGGCGATTAATTTCTTAACTGGTCCGGCGGTCGATCAACGTACGAATACACCTGCATATAAACAAACGAAGGTTCGTATGGAAGTGTTACAAGTAGAAGGTGAAAATCCGATGCCAAAAGCGAATCCACGTAACAAAAAGCGTCATCCTCAAAATGGGATTGAGGTAAATCGTAAGTGGGCTCGTCCAGGATACGTACATTTAACGGATAACTAGGGAGGAGAAAAGAATATGGCAGCACCTATTAAGGCGATCCAGAAGCAGGGGCTAACTGAGGAAGAACAAAAGCAACAAAAGCTAGAAGATTTAAAAGAACTTCTAGCTAATAATGAAGAAGCTTTAAATCAAATGTTTAATATTGTAGGTGAACTGAATGATATTGGGATGCTGGAAGCTGCAAATTCTATGCTTAAAGCGAAAGAACCAATTGCAAAAATTGTTTTAGGACAAGTCACTCGTGAACCAGTTACAAATTTAATTAATAATATGATGGGCGCTGCAGGAGCTTTAACAGAGCTTAATCCGGAACTTACTAAAAAGCTTGTAGGTAGTGTATTAACAGGCATGGATGAAGGTAATCAGCATCTGCAAAGTAATAAAAAAGTAGGAATACTGGACCTTATGAAGGTACTTAAGGATCCAGATATTAACCGTGCTATCGGATTCGGTCTTCATTTCTTAAAAGGTATGGGTAAAGGGTTAAAAGACGAATAGGTAAGCAACAATAATATTATTTCATATGTTGTATGCATGTTTGAAATAATTCCAAAAGATGAGCCTTTTCGTTTAATTATTTGAGTGAATAATTTAGACGAAAAGGTCATTTTGTTAAAATATTTATGATGAAGTAGTATTTGAAAAGTATTATTAATGAATCGGGGAGGAATGCAAGTATGTCAAAAATGGTGCATGAATTTAATGATATGATACGAAAACTTCGAAAAGATTTGTTCGGAAAAGGGCCGGAACGAATTCATACTGTATTTGCTGAGAATATGGCTATTGCCACACTTTATGGAAATTTGACACCTACTGAGAAATTCATTTCGGGAACTATGGATGGTGCGGAAATGGTTCATATGGCTCGAACGAAAATGATTCAGGAGGTTTATGCTGTCAATTCTCGTGAACATTTGGAGGAACTTGTTGGGGCAAAATTAGTTCATCTGTTTTCGGATATGAAAGTGGAAGAAGATATTGCAGTTTCAGTCTTTGTCTTTGATAAAAATATAACGTGAGAGAAGGATACTGATCGTGAAATCGATACAGGTGGAACGGGAAATTTTTCGTTATGAACAAGGGGAATTTAAACAAATAGAGGACAGTATTGTAACAGAGTTTCCAGTGACGGTTAAAATTAACGGACAGGAATTTGTTACAATGGTTAGTACTCCAGAGTATATTGAAGATATGGTAATAGGCTTTTTAGCCTCTGAAGGTATAATCCGAAAGTATGAAGATATTGATGAAATATGGGTACAGGAGAAAGAAGGATATGTACATGTAAAAACGACAAAAATCAATCCTTATTATCGTGACATCCAAAATAAACGTTATATTACTTCATGCTGTGGAATGAGTAGGCAAGGATTTGTTTTCGCAAACGATGCGCTGACTGCGAAGAAGATGAATGATATTCGCGTAAAGATCACTACTCAGGATTGTTTTCGATTAATGAATGATATGCAGCAATCTGCGGCTACTTTTCAACATACAGGCGGCGTTCATAATGCAGCTTTATGCGATGTGAATGGGATTATTTTAAGCCGAATGGATATAGGAAGACATAATGCTTTAGATAAAATGTACGGCTATTGTTTAAAAAATAACATTTCTATTGGTGATAAAATTATTGTTTTTAGTGGCCGTATATCTTCTGAAATTCTATTAAAAGTTGCGAAAATTGGCTGTGAAATAATATTGTCAAAATCCGCTCCAACTGAGTTAGCATTGCAGCTAGCAGAAGAATTGGGGATTACTACAATAGGTTTCATTCGGAATCAATCTTTAAATGTATATACTCATCCAGAGCGGGTTGTAAATATTAAATAAAACTTGTACGGAATTATAAAATATGTAGAAGCGAGGCAATAAACATGAAATCCGTCACATTAGACAAATTGCACCGTCCTTTAAAGGATTTACGTATTTCTGTTACCGATCGCTGTAATTTTCGCTGTCGATATTGTATGCCAGAGGAGATATTTGGTCGTGATTATTCTTTTTTGTCTAATGATAAAATTTTATCTTTTGATGAAATTGAAAGGGTAGCGCGTATTTTTGTTTCTTTAGGTGTAAGAAAGTTGCGTATTACTGGGGGAGAGCCTTTACTTCAGAAAAACCTTCCTGAACTAATCGAGCGACTTAACAAGATTGATGGAGTAGAGGATATTGGTTTAACTACAAATGGATCACTACTTAAGAAGTTTGCTCCGGATTTATATAAGGCGGGTTTATCGCGTGTGACAGTTAGTTTAGATTCTTTAGATGAAGAGCGTTTCTCTTATTTAAATGGGAATAGAAGTAAAGTAAAAACGGTTCTTGCAGGAATACAGGCTGCAGCGGAAGTCGGGATGAAAATTAAAATGAACATGGTTGTTCAAAAAGGAAAAAATGAACAAGACATCGTTCAGATGGCGCAATACTTTAAAGAGAATAAGCATATTCTTCGGTTTATTGAATATATGGATGTCGGAAATTTTAACGGCTGGGAATTAGGCGAGGTAGTCTCTAAACAAGAAATATTAGAGATGATTCATAAAGTTATGCCGCTTGAACGAATTGAAGCGAACTATCCTGGTGAAGTTGCTACTCGCTATCGTTATATCGGTAGCGATGAGGAAATAGGAATTATTTCATCTGTAACAGATTCTTTTTGTTCATCATGTACAAGAGCTCGTATTTCTGCAGAAGGAAAATTATATACTTGTTTGTTTGCTTCTAAAGGAAATGATCTTAGAGAATTACTTCGCTCTGGATATACCGATGAGGAGATTACTGATGTTATTCGTGACATTTGGAATAATCGTTCAGATCGCTATTCAGATGAACGGCTAAGTAATACAAATAAAAAAGCATTGCCGAAAATTGAAATGTCGCATATTGGTGGTTGAGAAATCACTATGAAAGAAGGCTGTTCGTAGCTTCTTTTTGTTAAAGTAAGTAGTGGAAAGTGTGCAAGTTTTGCAGATTTTCTATTTTATAGTAAAAGTGATGATTGATATCTCTGTAAGAGAAATGCAGGGAGATTAAGCAGCATTCAAAAATCCTTATTATGTTAAGGGTTTTTGAAGCTGCTTTTTTAATTGGAAAAATGGAGGAATTGGTTATGTCATTTCATAAACCGGAACAAATCGCTGAGCTTGTGATTGAATCCGGTGTTCAAAAGGTAAGGCAATCGCTATCCGCAATGCTTATTCTTGGGTTTTTAGGAGGAGCATTCATTTCGTTAGGATTTTTGCTTAATATTCGCGTTCTAGGTAATGTACCTCAGCAATGGGGAAGTTTAGTAAATTTTATAGGAGGAGCGGTTTTTCCTATAGGTCTTATGCTCGTAGTCTTAGCAGGAGGAGAATTAATTACGGGAAACATGATGTCACTGTCCATGGCACTTTATGCACGGAAAATTTCATTGAAAAATGTGTTGAATAACTGGGTTTGGATAACTTTAACTAACTTTGTTGGTGCACTTTTCGTAGCTTATTGTTTCGGCCACCTTGGCGGGCTAACAGAGGGGGCGTATTTAAATAAAACGATCGCGATAGCTCAAGATAAGTTACATGAATCGTTTGGGAGAACGTTAATTTTAGCAATTGGTTGTAACTGGCTCGTTTGCCTTGCGATTTGGTTAGCTTATGGAACGAACGATTTGATTGGAAAGATTGTTGGAATTTGGATTCCGATTATGGCCTTTGTAGTAATTGGATTTCAGCAAGTAGTAGCAAATATGTTTGTTATTTCAGCAGTTATTTTTGCTGGTCATCTTACGTGGATGGATCTTGCTAAAAACTTTGTTCCTGTCTTTATCGGAAATGTAATTGGTGGAGCTGGATTTGTTGGGTTTGCTTATTTTTCTTGTTATCAGAAACAAAGTGCTACAGAGAAAGATGTATTGAGAAAATGATCGAATATGAAGCATGTTTTTTTAATTAAATGATGAGTATGTACATGAAAGGAAGGCTATCTAATGATAGAGCGGTATTCACGTCAACAGTTGTTCACTCCTATTGGAAGTAAAGGACAAGAGAAGATTAGAAATAAGCATGTGTTGATTGTGGGGGCAGGTGCATTAGGAAGTGCAAGTGCAGAAGCGTTTGTTCGTGCAGGTATTGGAAAGTTAACGATTATTGATCGTGATTACGTAGAATGGAGTAATTTACAGCGACAACAGCTTTATGTTGAACAAGATGCGATAGAAAAATTACCAAAAGCAATTGCAGCTCAAAATCGGTTGAAACAAATCAATTCAGAGGTACAGATTAATGCTTTCGTGATGGATGCAAGAATAGAAAATATGGAAGCTTTGTTAGGCGATGTCGATATAATCATTGATGCAACAGATAATTTTGATATTCGGTTTGTGATAAATGACCTATCACAAAAATATGATATTCCGTGGATTTATGGTTCTTGTGTCGGGGGGTATGGCATGAGCTATACGATTATTCCAAAGAAAACACCGTGCTTACATTGTGTACTTAAAAGTGTTCCAGTTACAGGAGCGACGTGTGACACAGTTGGAATTATTAGTCCTGCTGTCCAAATAGTGGCAGCGTATCAAGTGGCAGAAGCAGTCAAAATTTTAGTGGAAGATTTCGCAGCAATTAGAAAAACCTTTTTAATGTTTGATATATGGAGTAATCAACACCATTCCATCAAACTAGAAAAAATAAAAACAGACAATTGTCCTTCGTGCGGAACGCATAGGATTTATCCTTATTTATCTTATGAAAATCAAACGAAGACAGTTGTTTTATGCGGAAGAAATACGATTCAAATTAGACCGATGCATAATAGTTGTTACAACTTTGACCAGTTAGAAAAACAACTAAAAAAACACGGGAAAGTAGATCGAAACCCGTATTTGCTATCTTGCCAACTAGAAGATTATCGGATGGTCATTTTTCAAGATGGTCGTGTATTTATTCATGGAACGAATGAAATTCAAAAAGCGAAACAAATATACTATCGGTTATTAGGTTAATAGAAAGGGCTGGTAATGATGGAAAGAAGAGTGCCGATTACAGTTGAAGAGGCCGTCCGTAAAGTGATGGAATATGCCAATTGTGGTTTGAAAGAACTAGTACCACTGGAATTAGCATACGGACGTACATTAGCAGAAGATTTAGTAGCGGATCATGATGTTCCGTCCTTCAATCGCTCGCCATATGATGGATTTGCTATTAGGGCAGAAGATACTGCCTGGGCAAGTTATGAGAATCCAATTTTGTTCGAAGTAATTGGCGAAATTGGGGCAGGTTCCATATTTCCTCAAGAGGTAGGTCAATTTCAAGCAGTTCGAATTATGACGGGGGCACAAATTCCAAAAGGATGTAACGCAGTTGTGATGCTAGAACTGACTCGTCAATATGAGGATGTCGGTAAAGCCTATGTGGAAGTGAAACGCTCATTCAAAAAAGGAGACAACATTTCCTTTCGAGGTGAAGATACACGTAAAGGGAAGATTCTTGCGAAGAGAGGGTCTTACATTAATCCAGGTATTTCAGCTCTCCTTGCTACATTCGGTTACAGCGAAGTGCCAGTTGCAAAAAAGCCTGTAGTTGGAGTATTGGCGACTGGGAGTGAGCTTCTTGATGTAAATGAATTACTACAACCTGGGAAAATTCGAAATAGTAATACGTACATGATATTGTTCCAAATTCGAAGAGCAGGGGGAAGAGTGAAATACTTTGGTAAGTTTAGTGACGATTTTGATACGTGCCACGCAGCCGTAAAAGAAGCGTTAAGTCAAGTGGATATGTTAATCACAACCGGTGGTGTTTCGGTAGGGGATTATGATTATTTGCCAGCTATATACGAAAAATTAGGGGCATCGGTTCTTTTTAACAAAGTTGCAATGCGACCAGGTAGCGTCACGACCGTAGCACAATTAAATAAAAAACTATTATTTGGGTTATCAGGTAATCCTTCTGCTTGTTATGTAGGCTTTGAGTTATTCGTAAGACCTAGCATTCGTACCTATATGTTTAGTGAAAAGCCACATTTAAAAAAAGAAAAAGCATTACTAGGAGAAGATTTTTTAAAACCTAATCCATTTACAAGATTTGTACGAGCAAAGCTCAAATATAACGAAGGACAAGTAATCGCCTATCCATCAGGGTTTGATAAGTCTAGTGCGGTTTCTTCATTAGCTGAATCAAACGCTTTTATCGTACTCCCAGGCGGTACAAGAGGATATAAGAAAGGGATGTTCGTAGATGTTCTCTTATTAGAAGATAATCAAGGCAGTGAATGGCCTTGGATCAATATTATTCCATCCTATAAAGTGAAACTTTAATCAGTGGGGGATGGCCCCCCACTGATTATTAGTTGAACCAATCAGGCTTTTACGGGCAGTTGATCTTCCACCTAACCTTTTTGTTTTCGCTGAGTTTTGAGGTGGAGTCTTACTGCACGCAAATAGCGGGATAAATAATAGAGCTTTAAAACAAGAGGAGGATTATGTTGATGGGACAAGTATTATTTGAAATTGTAGATACTCCTATTTTAGTCGAAGAAGTAACGAATAAGGTAGCAAGAAGAGAAGCGGGTGCTATTACAACCTTTATTGGAACAGTAAGAGAATTGACAAAGGGAAAAAGAACTTTGCATTTAGAGTATGAAGCGTATAAACCAATGGCAATAAAAATGCTTACTCAAATTGGTGAAGAAATTAAGAAGAATTGGCCGGGTGCAAAGATAGCAATTACACATCGAGTGGGACGACTAGAAATAATGGATATTGCAGTTGTAATTGCAGTGTCGTCGCCGCATCGTAAAGTTGCCTATGAAGCGAATGAATACGCAATTGAACGCATAAAACAAATCGTCCCAATTTGGAAAAAAGAATTTTGGGAAGATGGAACAAAGTGGATTGGAGATCAGCTCGAAAATACGCCGTACCCGGAAGGGGAACCAAAGAAGGAAGAGTGAGAAGATGATTACAATTTTATTGTTCGCAAATTTGCGAGAGGAAGTCGGCTCAGACCAATTAGTAATAATAGAAAAACAAAAGATTAGTGTTCATCAATTAAAAGAATGGCTTAAAGATAGTTATTATTTACAATCGTTGGATAGAGTCATGGTGGCTATCAATGAAGAATTTGTAACTGACGAACATATTGTAAAATCCGGAGATAACGTTGCGTTTATCCCACCTGTAAGTGGAGGATAATGTTGTTTGTACTAAAAATTATCAAATAAAAATGAAAAGGACTGAGATTTATGTTTACTCATGAACAAATTATGAAAGTTCTAAGCCATGTTCAGGATCCAGAGTTGCACAAAAGTATTGTGGAATTAAACATGGTAAGAAATATTCAAATTGATGGCACACATATTTACCTTGAAGTTATTTTGACGATTCAAGGTTGTCCATTAAAGGCAAAAATTCAACAAGATATTGAAGACTCTCTTCGGAACATTGGAGCCTCTAAGGTTTCTTTGACTTTCGGCTCCATGACACCGGAAGAACGAGCTGCATTAACAGAAACTTTAAAGAAAAATTCTAGAACGGAAACCGGCATGCCTAGTATATTGCGACCAGATTCAGGTGTACGTTTTATTGCTGTGACAAGTGGAAAAGGTGGAGTTGGAAAATCAACTGTGACGATTAACCTTGCTACTGCTTTAGCCCGTATGGGGAAAAAGGTTGGGATTTTAGATGCAGATATATATGGATTCAGTATCCCTGCTATGATGGAAGCTAATCAAAAGCCAACAATGATAGATCAGACAGCGATTCCCGTCGTTAGCCACGACGTTAAAATTATGTCAATGGGATTTTTTACAGAGGGTAATAACCCAGTTATGTGGCGAGGGCCAATGTTAAACAAATGGATTCAAAATTTCATTGCCAATACTCATTGGGGAGAATTAGATTATCTTCTTCTTGATTTGCCTCCTGGTACAGGAGATGTCGCGATTGATGTGGCTGCGATGATTCCTCATGCGAAGGAAATTATAGTTACTACTCCTCATAGTGTAGCTTCGTTTGTTGCTTCCAGAGTAGGGATAATGGCAAAGCATACAAAACACGATATTTTAGGTATCGTTGAGAATATGGCATATTATGAGGAACAAGATGGTTCAAGGAATTATCTCTTTGGGAAGGGTGGCGGCGAAATGTTAGCAGAACAACTGCAAACAGAAGTGATGGCACAAATACCTTTTGCAAAGCCTGAAGAAAATAAAGGTTCGTCCGTATATGACGAAGATTCGCTTGTTGGAGAGATGTTTACATCTTTAGCTCAAGATCTTATCTACAAATGGAAATTAAATATCAACATAGTAAAAGAACGGAACTTTTAAAAGAGAGGGATATAAGGAGGGATTTTAATAGAATGTGTAATATAGATCATTCTTTTGAAGATGTAATCAATAAACTTGAAACGCAGCAATGTTTTTTATCCGAATTTTTGGTTAAAGACTTACATGAATTTCTAAAAAGCAATCATTCACAGAAAATATTAAATGAAATATTTCACCTTTTAAAAAAGTACGACCTAGCAGCTAAAGAAGAACGGGAGAAAAGAAATGAAAAATTAATGTTACTTATAAGTTAATTAATAGAATTTACAGCAGTATTTAACTTGTGTTTTCTTTAGTTAGCTTTTCGGAAAGGGTGAATCTTAAGGATATCAAAAAGTAAAAGATAAAAAAATTCTTTACTAAATGAGTTATTATAAAATGCATGAAAAAAGCATGACAGCGAAATGTCATGCTTTTCTTGTTAGGCAACAAATGAGGGTAGAAGAAACGTGGCAAAGTCAAATTTGAATATATACTATCCTCATTTCAAAACTTCACATCATTAAGGATGCGAGGTTTTTTCGTTTGAAATATTTCACTCAGAGGGAATTATAAATGAGAATAGACGCAATGATTTAAAAGAAAATAATGGATAAATTGTTTGTCTCAATTCCTATCAAACTAATACTAAAAACCTTATCGAATTAAAATAAGGAACTTTGTTCTGGTACAAAAAACAGTTAGGTTTTTAAAGTTTCAAAATTTATATTGAAACTTGTAAGTTTTAGAAGTATCATATACATATTCAAACATTTGAAGATGTATATGATGGTTTTTCAAATTAAAGATAAATAACGGAGGCGTTTGAATGGGAAATGAAATGCAACAATTTAAAGCTGATTTTTTTAAAGCCTTATCACATCCTTTGCGAATAGGTATTCTTGAATTATTATCAGAGGGCGAAAAAAGCGTAAATGAAATGCAAACGATTCTTAATAAAGAAGGTTCAGCTGTTTCTCAACAACTTAGTGTACTACGCTCAAAGAACATTGTTGTTGGTACGAAAGATGGAAAACGAGTTTTATATTCCTTGCGAGATCCTATGATTGTGGATTTACTGGTAGTTGCTAAGAAAATTTTTAACAACCATTTAATCGATACAATTTCAATGTTAGAAGAGTTGGATGAAACAGAACGTGAAGTGATGAGTAAGGAGGATTAGATTGAGTATTGAAGTTAAGAAAGAGGATATTATTCAATACGGAATGGAACTATTTCGCTCAATAGGAGCTCATCACGTTTGTAAAGTTTGTATTGAAAGTGGGAATTCTTGTTGTTTTTTATGCGAACATTTGCAAGAAGGAGTAGGATGTCAAAAGAGAAATACAGCTTGCACAGCTTGGCTATGTGGGATGCAATGTTTTTTATTTGATCAAATCGGAATATTGGACGAGTGGAATCGTTTCTGGAATGAAGTTCCAGGACAAATGTTTCGTAGAGATATTACCCCAGATATAGTAAAGGTTACATCGTTTATAAGTATGAAAAAATTAAATAATAGAGATGGATTACTTTTAGCAGAAAGGTTAAAATCCTACATGCAAGAAGGTGGAGACATAGGGAAATTAGAACGACATTTAAGCAAAACGTATAGCCAATACTAGGCTGATATTTTCTTGTAACGAGATAAAGAACTCTTGTACAAAAGTATGAAACATACATTTAGGATTCAAATTTATCACAAGAAAATATTCTTTCAGAAGAAAAGAAGCAAGATTTATTAAAAATAGAAAAGAAGGTTTTGTAATGAAAGGGTTATTTACAGGAAGGTTTGAAGGATATTCATTAGGACATTTTCAAAAGGATCTTCTTTCTGGAATGATTGTCGGAGTTGTCGCGATTCCACTTGCTATGTCTTTTGCTATAGCTTCTGGCGTTAAGCCGGAGTATGGAATTTATACAACATGTATTGCCGGGATATTCGTTTCGTTATTTGGTGGTTCAAAGTATCAAATTGGAGGGCCTACAGGTGCTTTTGTTCCAATTCTTTTAGGGATTGTAATTACCTATGGGTATGAAAATTTACTACTGGCCGGTTTATTAGCCGGAATTATCTTATGCCTTATGGGAATTTTTAAACTGGGATCTTTAATTAAATTTATCCCGCGCCCTGTAACAATTGGTTTTACATCAGGTATTGCTGTTAGTATCTTTACGGGACAAATTGCTAGTTTTTTAGGTCTAACAGGTATAAAAAAGCATGAGGCATTTATAGCAAATCTAAATGAAATCTTTATCCATATTGATACCATCAATTTTTATAGTATTATAACTGCTTTGATTTGCCTTTTTGTTATATTGATAACACCAAAGATTTTTCCAAAAGTACCTGGTTCATTAGTAGGTGTTGTTATTTCAACTATAATTGCTGCTGTATTTTTCTCAGGGCATATACCTACTATTGGCACAGCGTATGGTACGATTCCAAATACACTTCCTCATTTTGCTATACCAGAAGTTACATTAGAGCGGGTACAACAGTTAATTGGTCCAGCATTTGTTATTGCAATGCTGGGTGGTATTGAATCCCTTTTATCTGCTGTCGTAGCAGATGGTATGACAAATAGTAAACACAACAGTAATAAAGAACTGTTTGGTCAGGGTATTGCTAATATTGTTACACCGTTATTTGGAGGAATTCCTGCAACTGGAGCGATTGCCCGCACAGCAACCAATATCAAAAGTGGAGCCGTATCTCCGATGTCAGGTGTGATTCATGGGGGATTTGTGTTATTTACGCTTCTATTGTTAGCTCCATATGCTTCGCATATTCCTCTTGCTAGTATGGCTCCCATTTTAATGGTAGTAGCTTGGAATATGAGTGAGCAAAAACACTTTGTTCACATACTGAAAATGAAGACAGGGGATTCCCTTGTATTACTTGTAACTTTTTTACTCACTGTATTTACTAGTTTGACAACTGCTGTGGAAATCGGTCTTATTTTAGCTATTATTTTGTTTACAAAACGTATGAGCAATATGCTCGTTATATCTAAAGTGCTTCCTGATCACACAAAAAAGAACGAAAAATTGCTACCACATGTGGTAAGTAAAGCTCATGATTGTCCGCAAATTAGTATTTATACAATAGAAGGTCCGTTATTTTTTGGTGCTGCTCAGACGTTTGAACAAAACATTTTAGCAACCATTCATTATAAACCTAAAGTTTTAATTTTACGTATGGGAAAAGTTCCTTTTATTGATACAACAGGAGAATCATACTTTAGGAATATTGTCCAGCATTTTAAAAAACAAGGTGGCGTACTTCTCATTTCGGGAGTTCAATCAGAGTTAAAAACAACTCTAGACAAGAATGGATTATACGCTGAGATTGGAGAAGAAAACTTTTTTGATCATACAGGAGAAGCGATTAACTACGCTCTAGAGCATTTAAATACGAAAAAATGTATAGGGTGTAAGCATTTCGCTTTTCGTGAATGTACCGGGCTTTCTCAGCAATCCCAGGAAGGGAATACAATAAATAATAAAGCTAATGCACTAGATTTTTAAGAAGAAATGTATTATAAATCATGGATATAAAGGAGAATAAATAATGTCTGAATTTCAAGATCAAGTATTAAACATTTTAGAAGAAGTATGTGAAAATGATATCGTAAAAGATAACCCAGATGTGCAATTATTTGAAGAAGGGATTTTAGATTCTTTTGGTACGGTATCTTTATTAGTAGAATTTCAAGAACGTTTAAACATTGAAGTGTCTATCTCTGATTTTGATCGCGATGAATGGGCGACACCAAACATGATTATTAAGAAATTGAAAGAAATTCGATAAAAATAGAAGTTTGAGAAATGGATAAGAAACAGTTTAACTTCGTAATTGTTTTTCTTATGAAGTCGTAAAAAGGAAATTGAAAATAATTCATATATATTAGAATGATAACAAGTGGAGGAAATAAAATATGTCTAATTTACCAAATTGTCCTAAATGTAATTCGGAATACACTTATGAAGATGGGAATCTTTTCGTATGCCCAGAATGTGCTCATGAGTGGACTTTAGAATCAGAAACTGAAAATAGTGAAGATACAAAGGTAATCAAAGATGCAAATGGAAATGTACTAAACGATGGTGATTCTGTAACAGTCATCAAAGATCTTAAAGTAAAAGGAACTTCATCAGTTATAAAAATCGGTACAAAAGTAAAGAGTATCCGCTTAGTTGATGGAGATCATGATATTGATTGTAAAATTGATGGTTTTGGAGCAATGAAATTAAAATCTGAATTTGTTAAAAAGATATAAATGTTGCTTTGTAATAAAAGATAAAAAATCTTTACTACTTGGAAAACATGTTGATTTCGCTATTTATTAGTAAAGAACTGTTTATATAACGATAGAGGGAAGGTGTTGTGATGATACGCAACACCTTCTTAAATATTGATGCGGAATTATATAATAACAGGAAAATTGAGTCTCTATTAATATTTGTATATCTAAAAAAAAAGAAAAGTTCGAAAATAGTATTGCAATATATTATCCTTGGGACTATAATAAATGAAAAGAATACCTAACTTTTAAGTTAAATATTCAGAATCTTCAATTAGTTAAATTTGGAAATGAGATACGTTATTTTTAATGGAGGTTTTATGATGACGAACAAAGTACCATTTTCGTTCATAGTAGTTATTGGATTAATGTTGTTTGCTCTCTTTTTTGGGGCAGGAAATTTAATTTTCCCTGCGATGCTTGGACAATCAGCGGGAACGAATGTTTGGTCAGCGAATGCAGGATTTTTAGTGACTGGAGTTGGACTACCGTTACTTGGTGTATTAGCATTTGGAATTTCAGGTAAAGAGGATTTACAATCGCTGGCAAGTCGTGTTCATCCTGTTTTCGGAGTTGTGTTTACAACAGTTTTGTATTTAGCAATTGGTCCTTTGTTTGCTATACCGAGAACGGGTAATGTTTCCTTTGAAATTGGTGTTAAACCTTTTGTACCAGAAAGTTTAGGTTCTATGCCTTTAATCATTTTTACAATTATATTCTTTAGCATTACATGTTTTTTTTCGCTCAATCCTGCGAAAATTGTCGATATTGTTGGGAAAATCTTGACGCCAATCAAATTAACGTTCATTGGAATTTTAGTAATTGTTGCTTTTATTCACCCAATAGGGGATATGCAAGCACCTGTTGAAAATTATACATCTCACGCATTCTTTAAAGGTTTTCAAGAAGGATACTTAACAATGGACACGCTTGCATCTTTCGTATTTGGCATTATTATCATTAATGCTATTAAAGAAAAAGGTGCGAAGACGAAAAAACAAATTATGGTTGTTTGTGCAAAAGCAACAATTATTGCAGCAACGACATTAGCGATTATTTATACAGCGCTTTCTTATATGGGAGCTTCAAGCGTAGCGAAGCTTGGACATTTAGATAATGGAGGAGCAGTGTTAGCGAAGGTTTCAAATTACTACTTTGGTTCATATGGCGGAATACTGTTAGGATTAATGATTACAGTAGCTTGTTTAACGACTAGTGTAGGGCTTGTCTCAGCATGTTCTTCATTTTTCCATAAATTATTTCCAAAGGTATCTTACAAAAAAATCGCGATTATGTTATCTGTGTTTAGTGCAATTGTTGCGAATGTAGGATTAACACAATTAATTGCTATTTCTGTTCCTGTATTAACAGCTATATATCCATTAGCAATTGTATTAATCTTCTTAACGTTTTTACATCCATTATTTAAAGGGAGATCAGAAGTTTATCAAGCAAGCTTACTTGTAACATTTATTATAAGTTTATTTGATGGACTTGGTGTAGCTGGAGTAAATATTCAAGTAGTTAATCAGCTGTTCACTCAAATTCTTCCGATGCATGAAGTAGGGCTCGGATGGATTTTCCCAGCTATTATTGGTGGACTTATTGGATATGGGATTAGTTATTTACGAATGAAAAGTGAAATTCATTCTAACGTAGCGAGAGCAAATAAGTAGTTATATGTACCAAAAAAAGTTATAGAATTCGTTTCTATAACTTTTTTATTATTATAGGAGATGAATAGCGAGAGTTTTTATAATAATTTAGATGTATAATAAATATAGAGATCTGGATCATTCATAGATGGCAATTTGATTAGATGTCTTTTATAAAAGAAGTAAAATGAAGCTAGGAGAAACGAAATGAATAAAAAAATTGATCATATTGGTATTGCTGTTCGTGATATAGATAGTAGTATACGTTTTTATGAAAAAGTCTTATCAGGAACATTAATAGATCGTTACATAAGTGAAGCGATAGGTGTTGAGAGTGAAGTGGCTATTCTTGAAGTGAACGGAGATAGAATTGAGTTACTTGCGCCGACGAATAATACAACTTCGCCAATTGCTAGGTTTATAAAGCAAAAAGGAAAAGGTGTACATCACATTGCTTATCGTGTAGATAATTTGAATCAAGCTTTAGAAGAATTAAAACAACAAGGAATTCGAACGTTGGAGCATACACTCCGTATAAACAAGCATGGTAGAAGATTAATTTACCTCAATCCAGCAGATACAGAGGGGACAATTATCGAATATTGTGATTACCCAGAGGAACAATAATTTGTATATGAAGTGTGATAAAAGGTGTCGCGGCAGCAAGTTTAGAAGCCTGGACAATCGCGACAACACTTACTGCAGTAACGCATCGATTAGATAGAGTAGGTTGTATAATATTGATTAAAAAACAAAAAGGTGTTACGCATTGGCGTAATACCTTTTTTGTGAGGAATTACGCTGTATGAAAGTGGATTTCACACTTTCTTCACAAATGATTCACTGTTTCTTTTCGTTTTTAAAAACTTATATTTATATATTATATGTTATAATCGTAACTAACTTTCTAAAGATAAGTGATGTTTGTATAAATAGTAGCTTTATAAGTGTAAGTTAAAGGTGGTGTGTGAACAGTTCATAATGAGAATTTATATTTTATTATTTGATATTTAATGAGGTTAATTTCTAAAAAAAGAGAGTAAAAATAGTGGTACTTTATTAACTTCCAAGTGAAATATAGTGATGCAAAAGAAAGAAGTGAAATGAATGTGAGTGTAGTAAGAAAACTAGGAATCTGGATGGTCATGGTATGTGTGTTACTGATACTGGCACCGAGCGCGGCTTCCGCTCATGCTTATATTGTTAAATCAAATCCTGCAGAAAATGAAACATTAGAAAAAGCACCTTCCGTTGTAAGGATTGAATTTGATGAAATGCTTCAATCCTCACACTTTAATACAGTATTCGTAAGGGATGCTTCAGGGAAACGAGTAGATTTAAAAAATGCTCATATTGATAAAAAGAATCCCAAATTATTAGAAGCTGGAGTGGAACAAAATATACCAAATGGTACGTATTCCATTCAGTGGAAAGCTATTTCTGCTGATGGGCATCCCATTCAAGGGGTCATTCCGTTCCGTATTGGAACAGAGGGAAAGGAAATGAGTGATATACAAGCCGAAGAAATTGGTTATGTCCCGCAGTTGGATATGTTGATAGAAAGAGGGATTTTATATACAAGTTTTTCTCTCTATATAGGTGTTCTATTTTTTAATCTTATTATATATAAGGGAAATTCGAGTAAAGTGCAATCAAGAGGTAATAAACTAATTTGGATTTCGTTGTTTGGCATATTCATTAGTTTACTATTTAGCCTCCCTTTACAAGCAAAGATAAATGCTGATGTTACGTGGATAGATGCATTCCAGCCTTCATTACTAAAAGAAACATTGCAACTATCTGTTTTTGGATATATATGGACGGCTCAGATGGTACTCGTAATAACACTGATTGCTGTTACATATGTTGCTTTAAAACGAGAAAAGCCTTCATCGTTAAAAGTATGGACAATTCCGATCTTATTTTTTATTGGGTTACTTATTATGAAAGCAATGAATAGTCATGCATATGGTCTAAAGTATAAAGAAATTGCTGTAACTATGGATTTTTTACATTTACTTGCAGCTTCATTATGGGTTGGAGGACTATCGGCAATTGTTCTTCTTTTACCTAAAGACCATGAGAATGGGAAATGGACGGTGTATTGGGATGCCATTAAACGTTTTTCACTATGGGCAATATGTGCGGTCATTCTTCTTTTTATAACCGGTCTTTTTAATACGACATTCTTTATTCCAACGATTCATTCATTATTTGATACAAGTTATGGATTAGCATTGTTAATGAAATTTATTTTATTTATTGGTATGGGGATATTGGGACTTATTCATTATGTGAAGGGAAGGATGAGAGGGCAGAAAAGATTGGGGACTACGGTGAAAGTCGAGTTTGGTATAGGGATAGCTCTTTTTATAATAGTAGCTTTTTTAACAAATATACAAACGCCACCAATGCCGCCAACTGGGCCTTTTATAGGGAGCCAAAAACTTGATAATGGATATGAGCTTACTTTACATGTAAGCCCAAATAAGGTAGGGATGAATTCGTTTCATATTGATTTAAAGGATACAAATGGACAGCCTGTTACTAATATGGAGCAAATCGTATTGACAACGAAATCTTTAGACATGGATATGGGAAAAGGCACGTTTAGAGTTTCTTCAGTTTCATCAGGGTCGTATCAAGCAGAAGGAATGTATATTAATATGACAGGGAAATGGAACATACATGTTCATGGGTTAACAAAAGAACTTGATAGCTTTGATACAGATTTTCAATTTATGGTAGGTGGTCGGTAAAGCGAAGCTTACGAACCGCTACTTATAGATAATCAAAAAGGAGTCATAGGGAAATGAAACGTATAAAAAAATTAGGAACAACAATGATGGCAATAGTAATTGCAATGGGACTTTTCTCGTTACCTGTTAGTGCACATGTAACGGTGAAACCGGCTAATTCTGGAGTGGGTTCTTGGGAAACGTATACAATAAAGGTACCTGTTGAGAAGGATATAGCAACAACCAAAATTACCCTTAAAATCCCAGAGGGAGTTGAGTTCCAGCAGTATGAACCTGTACCAGGATGGAAAGTCAATGAACAAAAAGATACATCTGGGAAGGTTAAATCTGTTATATGGGAAGCGACTGGGGAAGGTATTTTACCGGGGCAATTTCAGCAATTTACTTTTGTTGCGAAAAATCCAGATAAAGAGCAAAAAGTGGCTTGGGATGCATATCAACAGTATAAGGATGGAGATATTGCAGAATGGACAGGTGATGAGAAAGCAGATAAACCGCACTCACTTACTAACATTACAAAAGGTACAGCACTAACAGGGGAACATGGAGAATTAAAAGCACCTGATGCGAAAGAGAAAGAAAGTACAAGCCTACAAACAATCGCGATTATTTTATCCATTCTTTCTATTATCGTTTCAATAGGTGCATGTATATTTGTATCCCGTCGTAAAAAGTAATTGTCTAGATAGTGCCCAATGGAATCCTTTTTCGGTCATATGAAAGATGAATTAGACTACAAGTGTTGTCAAACGTTCCAATCTCTTCAACTGGTAATCGAGAAATATATGCAAGATTATAATTATGATCGTTATCAATGGACACTCAAAAAGATGGTTCCGGTACAATACCGGAACCATTTTTTAAGTGCCTAATTTTTAAAGGTCTTTTTATTAAACTGCCCATTTTATAGGGTACAGTTCATAGGCTCTTTCTTTTTTATCCCGCATTAACGGACAGTAACACTCCCCCCTCAAAATTCAGCGAAAGCAAAGAAGTTAGGTGGGAGATGAACTGTCCGTAAAAGCCCGATTGGTGAGGGCTAATAATCAGTGGGGGATGGAGAAAACCCCCACTGATTAAAGTTTCACTTTATATTTAATTAACATTTTTTGGGTTCGATAGACTGTTTCATGATGAGCGATTTCGGTTTTATATTTACAAAGCAAATGCTTACGACAATAAATAGAAGGCCAACAAATAAGCTAATTGTAATCGCCTCATGTAGGAAAATAGAACTTATAATAATTGCGATAAGTGGAATAAGAAATGTATAGGCACCAACTGTACTTGCTTCTCCAGCTCCGACAAGTGTAAAGTAAGCGAGCCAGCCCATTGCAATAACAAAGATTGAGATGAATAGTAGTACGATTACAAATGGTATGCTCCAAGCGATGCTGGACCAGCTTTCAAATTTTGAACCGAAGCCAATTAAGCAAAATCCACCGATAATAAGTTGAAGTGTCACCATCCAAATTGCGTTTACACGGTTTCCAGTTTTTTTGATAAACACTGTACCAAGCGCCCATCCAATTGCACATCCTAAAGCAAGTAAGATGCCGATGACAGAAATATGTCCAGTTAAGCTACTAGAGCTAATAATGGCAACCCCCGCAAATCCAAGAATAAGACCAAAAATTTTCAAGCCATACATTGTTTCTTCCAGCCAAATCCAAGAGAAAATTCCAAGTAAGACAGGCTGAAGAAATACAATAGCGGAAAAGAGTCCAGCGGGCATATACTGAAGCCCTACAGTTTGTAGTCCGTAAAATAAAATAATGTTGAGTAGAGCTGAAATAAAGTATAAATGCCAAGTTTCTTTTAGATGTAACTGTTTGTATTTTGGCAATGCAAAAATAAGTAGAATGAATCCTCCAATTATTGTTCTAATTCCTGCAAACAATACGGGCGGTGTATAATGCAGAGCGAATTTAGATAAAGGCCAATTAATCCCCCACATAAGAACGAGAAATGAAAGGATTATGACCGTTTTTGTTCGTGAAAGCTGTGTCACGATAATACCTCCTTGTTGTATATCATTTCACTATGATATGATATTGAACACGATAAATAAAATGAATCTTTTTTATAAGGAGTATAAGTAATTTGTTATGACCATTACACAACTTCAAGTTTTTATAAAAGTAGTTGAACTAGGAAGTTTTACGAAGGCAGCTCGAGTTTTAAATATGACACAACCAGCTGTGAGCCATGCTATTTCTAGTGTTGAATCGGAACTCGGTGTAACGCTTATTATACGCGATAAAAGGAAAGGTCTAATTCTGACTGATGTAGGAAATCGGATTCTTGTTCATTTTCGAGAAATTTTAAATGGCGTTGAGAAAGTAGAACAAGAGGTTGCGATGGAGAAAGGGCATGAAGTCGGGACGATTCGAATCGGAAGCTTTCCAAGTGCATCAGCATATTTCTTGCCTAGAATGATTAATATCTTTCGTGAAAAATATCCGAATTTAGAGCTAGTTCTCCATGAAGGAACACTGAAAGAAGTAGAAGAGTGGCTATTATCACGTGTAATTGATGTCGGAATTGTTATTTTGCCCAATAAAGAAATGGAGATTGTACCGTTAACGAGGGGGAAAATGGTTGTTGTCCTGCATAATGATCATCCTCTTTGTGAGAAAGAAGCTATTACAATAAATGATTTAGAGGGTGAACCAATTATTTTATTTAAGGGAGGATACGAACCACCAATTATTGATATGTTTAAACAAGCAGGTGTACCACTTAGAGTTGAGTATGCGGTGTCTACCGTTACAACATCTTTAAATATGATTCAAGAGGGGTTAGGTTTAGCGATATTAGCTGAATTATCTTTAACGAATTTACCTCCAAATGTCAAAACGAAAGAATTAGCACCTCAAGTATGGAGGGAAATTGCTTTAGCTGTTCCTTCATTAAGGGAATCTTCACTAGCTGTTCAACTATTTATTGAAGAGTTCCAAGGGCTATTCGCAGAATGATAAAGAGCGTCTCATATATGATAATGAGATGCTTATTTGTTTTTAACTATAATAATGTCCAAAAAAATCTATAAAAAGGATTGACTTATTTTTTAGTTGTAACTATAATGATTACATCGAGGTGGTGATCATGATGAAAATTAGTAGCCGCTTTTCTATAGCTGTTCATATTTTATCTATTTTGAAAAACAATTCATCTTCTATTTGTACTTCAGAATTTATCGCTGAGAGTGTAAATACAAATCCGGTTGTAATTCGAAAAATAATGTCTGACTTAAAACGGGCTGAGTTTGTTTATGTAAATCGAGGGCCAGGTGGGGCTGAACTATTAAAGGATTTAAATGAGATTACATTATTAGATGTGTATCATGCAGTAAATGTAGTTGAGGCAGATAAGTTATTTCATATTCATGAACAACCCAATCCAGATTGTCCAATTGGAGCAAATATTCAAGCTGTATTAGAAGTGGTTTTGGTTCAAGCGCAATCTGCAATGGAAGAAGTTTTAAAAAATATCACGATGGAGAATTTGTTTGAATCGTTACAAGAGAAAATAAATGCTTGAAATAAGGATTGAAACATGCAAAGTTCTATAAAAAAGAGAGTGCATATTTTTTTTATATAAATGTAACTACTTTGGTTACAACTAATGACAATTAATGAAGGTAAGGTGTAATTATATGACTGTAAAAATGAAAGTGTACTCTGATTTTATTTGTCCATTTTGTTTTTTGGCAAAGGGCCCATTGGATGAAGTAGCTAAGGAAAAAGATGTAGAAATTGAATGGATGCCATTCGAATTACGTCCAAGTCCATATGCAAAAATTGATCCATGGCAAGAACCAGATAAATTAAGTTCTTGGGATTCGTTTATTCTTCCTACTGCGAAAAAGTTAGGAGTTGAGATGAGTTTACCACGTGTTTCACCTCATCCATATACACACTTTGCGTTTGAAGGATATCAATTTGCGAAGGAACATGGTTTGGAAAATGCTTTTCATCATCGAGTGTTTACAGCATTTTTCCAGGAAGAACAAAATATTGAAGAGATAGATGTACTAACAAAGTTAGCAGGTGAAGTAGGGCTTTCTGAAGCTGAATTTAAAGAAGCTTTAATAACTCATAAATATAAAGAGAAACATCAAAAAGCAATCCAACACGCATACGATGAAGCAAATATTATGGCTGTTCCAACGGTAATGATTGGAGATGAAGTAATTCAAGGTCTTGCTAGTAAGGAAATGCTAGAAAGAGTAATTGATAAAGAAATACAAAAGGGAAAAACAAATTCATTTGATGGAATGCAATGTACAACTGATGGATATTGCTAATACTTGTCTTCAATTGAAGAATCAAATCTATTTGTTTAAATAAATTATACAACTTATATACTTGGAGGAATTAACATGTCAGTAACTAGAACAAATTTAAAAGATGCAATCGTGAACCGTCGTTCAATCCGTAAAGTAACAAAAAATGCTACGATTACAAAAGAAAGAATCCAAGATGTTTTAAAAACAGCTTTACACGCACCATCATCTTTCAACATGCAAAGTGGTCGTATGGTTGTATTAATGGATGCAGAGCATGAAAAGTTCTGGGATATTGTAAAAGAAACACTTAGAGCGCGTGTGCCAGCAGAAAATTTTGAAGCAACTGTTGAAAGACTAAAAGGTTTCCATGATGGAGTGGGGACAGTATTATTCTTTGAAAATCAAGCAACTGTAAAACAAATGCAAGAAAATGCACCTTTATATAAAGAGCAGTTCCCATATTGGTCTCACCAAGGGAGTGCAATGTTACAATATGCTGTTTGGATGTCATTATCTGCAGAGGGAATCGGAGCATCATTACAACACTACAATCCAATTGTAGATGCTGAAGTGAAAGAAACATGGGATATTCCAGCAGAATGGAGCTTAGTAGCACAAATGCCATTTGGTGAGCCAAATGAACAACCAGGAGAAAGAACGTTCTTACCTACTGAAGATGTAGTGAAATTTTATTAAAATGTACGACTGAAAGTATAAATATATATAGCAGAAAAAGAAGCTGTTTTGACAAATAGCTTCTTTTTTTATGTAAATGATTTTAAGGATTAATTGAAAAATATAAATAAAGTTGTTTAATCTTTTATGGGAAATTTGGTTTTAAAACCGAAGGCATTCTAAAAAATGACAAATTCCGTTCTGCCGACCAATACTATAACACCGTTGATGTGGGAGGATTTCATGTGTGATGTCTTGTGCACAGTCTGTATTTTACTGCGCAATAAAAGAATGAAACAACTTTATTATAAATTAAACGACTTTATTTGTAATTAAAAACCTTTTTCCCGCATTAGCGGGCAGTAAGACCCCCACCTCAAAATTTGGCAAAAGCAAAGAAGTTAGGTGGGGATGAACTGCCCGTAAAAGCCCGATTGGTTCAAATAATAATCAGTGGGGGATGAAGAAAAACCCCACTGATTAAAGTTTCACTTTATTGTTCAGGTACACTAATACTTAATTTGTTATGGTATGAGTATGAACTCTTCGTTTAGGGAAGAAATATAATAAATAATATTTGCTCGATTCAATGAAAGTTTATAAAAGGATGTGTAATTATGAATAAAGAGAAGAAATATACAGTTGTAGGCACAGATATTGATGAAGTGAAACGTTTAAATAAAAATTCTGGGTTAACGTATAATCAAGTAAAGGAGTTACTAGCAAAGCGGATGAAGCGGAAATAAGGAAATAAAATAGTAGTCATGAATCATACGTTTATCTCGCTATTTGCGGGCAGTAATCCCCCCTCAAAATTCAGTGCAAGAAAAGAAGTTAGGTGGCAGATGAAGCCCCCGCTGATGGAAGTTTCTAGTTATGGCTTATTTGTTTCTGTATTTTGAATAAAAACTCTTAAAATATCAGAAAATGATAGAATTATTTTGAATAGGTTATGTATATCAGTAGTTATCCAAAAAATGAAAAAGACTAAGATTGTGTGTTGTGATGTATATACTAATATAGTGTTACTCTTTGATATGGAATAAGAAAATAAGACAATTAAAAAGAAAAAGAGGACACTTTCAAATTAGTGAGAAAGATTGTCTTTAGAAGTTCATAAAATGTCTTAATATAGTAACAAATAAACGGTTAGTACTTTCATGAATATATGGAATTTCCATCCGTCGAAGGGGGAGAGTGAGACTTAATGATTCAAATGAAAAATTTCTTTCAAAGTAGAGGGTTTCAGAGGCTTCTTATATTAGTCATTTTAGCCCTTATATTATACGGGCTAAAAAGTATGATTAATTTAATATTGATTACCTTTATCCTTACGTTTCTAATGGATCGCTTTCAAAGATTTATTTCTGAAAAACTTAATCGTTTTGTACGGATAAATAGGAAAGTGATTATCGCCTTTTTATACATTGTTTTAGTTACGTTTATTGTTGCTACGTTATATAAATATTTGCCTGTATTAACGATACAAATTTCACAATTGATTTACCAGTTCAAATTGTTTTTTAAAAATCCCCCTGATAATGAAATGATAAGATATGTGTTTTCTGCAATTAATCAGATGGAAGTATCAAAATATATTGAACAAGGTGTGGATGTTATTTATCAATCTTTGGCGAATATTGGAAAGATAAGTTTACAAATTTTACTTTCCCTTATTTTAAGTTTATTTTTCTTATTAGAAAAAGAGCGTATCATTGTTTTTACTTCAAAATTTGAGGATAGTAAACTTAGTATTTTTTATGAGGAAATTGCATACTTTGGTCAGAAATTTGCGCGTTCATTTGGAAAAGTCATTGAGGCACAGTTTTTAATTGCCGTTGTAAACTGTATTCTTTCTGTCATTGCACTAGTATTTTTAGGTTTCCCGCAGCTACTTGTATTAGCGGTTATGATATTCTTGCTTGGTTTAATTCCTGTTGCAGGTGTTATTATTTCACTATTTCCACTTTGTATCATTGCGTATAATATTGGTGGAATTGCATATGTCGTATACATATTAATTTTTATTGCAGTTATTCATGCAATTGAAAGTTACTTCTTAAATCCGAAATTTATGTCCGCAAAAACGAATTTACCCATTTTTTATACGTTTATGGTTCTTATCTTTTCAGAGCATTTTTTAGGAATATGGGGACTCATTATTGGAATTCCAATCTTTATCTTTTTACTTGATGTGCTTGAAGTGTACGATGGAGAGAAATCGGACCTAAATACGGAATGAATTTTTAAGCTATGCAAAAAGCAATCCAAGTATTTTGGATTGCTTTTTTTGCAAGGTCATAATTAGCATGTATTTTACAGTATAGGAGCCATTGTTTCTTTTAGTACTTGAACAGAGTGATCGAACTTTAATTCTTCATCTTCACTTAATTCAACTTCTAAAATTTCACGAACACCTTGACGATTCAAGACTGCAGGAACACCGATATAAACATCTTTTTGTCCATATTGACCTTCAAGATATGCAGATACAGTTAATACGCTATTTTCATCATTTAAGATTGCTTTTGTTACACGTAAAAGGGACATACCGATTCCGTAGTATGTTGCACCTTTTCGTTCAATGATGTGATAAGCAGCATCGCGAACATTTATAAAGATTTTATCTAAATCTTGTTGATTAAGGTCATTATCTTTTTCAAGAATCGTTTGTAGTTTTTGAATTCCGATTGATACGTGGCTCCAAACTGGAAGTTCTGTATCACCATGTTCACCGATGATGTAAGCATGAATATTGTGAGAGTCAATATTGAAATATTCTCCTAACATATAGCGGAAACGGGCAGAATCTAGAGTTGTACCAGAACCAATTACACGTTCTTTTGGTAATCCAGATTCTTTCCAAGTTACGTAAGTTAAAATATCTACAGGGTTTGTAGCAATTAAGAAGATACCATCAAATCCGCTATCCATAATACTACGAACAATTTGTTTAAAGATTTTAGCATTTTTTTCAACTAAATCTAAACGTGTTTCACCTGGTTTTTGTGGTAAACCAGCAGTAATTACAACAAGATCTGCATCTTTACAATCTTCATAGCTGCCTTTCCAAACTCTTGTTGGTGCTGGAGCAAAGGGAACTGCATGACTTAAATCCATTGCTTCTCCTTCTGCTTTTGCCTCGTTTACATCAACGAGAACAAATTCTTCTGCAACCCCTTGGTTAATCATGCAGTAAGCATAACTACATCCTACTGCACCAGTTCCTACTAATACAACACGGTTAATACCTTTTTTCATATGATAATTCCTCGCTATTTCAGTAATTTTGATATGTAAGAAAGAACATGTCTTACTTCTATAGATTCTAACCTAGTTTATTACATTTCATAAAAGATATTCAAGTATTTCAAAATACATTCGTTTATATAGTTGTGAATCATAGGGAATGAAACATAAGTATCCTCTCTTGAATGTAATCTTTATTAAGAGAAGAAAATTAGGATGCTGAATCCATTAACAATAGAACAGATAATTTATATTATTCATACTATACTTATGAAGACAGAGCATCCGAAATATATATAGGAATACAAAACAACCGGAGTGTTTTGTTTACAAATTGCAGTTATTTTAATAAAATAATAAATATAAATCGTAATAATTACGCTTTAAAGTATATTAAAAGCATAGAAATGGATGGTCGGTCATATGAGTAAAGTAGAAATTCATATATTAGGTGGGTTTTTAGGAAGTGGGAAATCCACATTGCTACAAAATTTACTACTAGCAGAAAAGAAGAAAAATCGAAAAGTTGCTGTTTTAATGAATGAAATAGGAGAATACTCGGTAGATACAGATATTATAGGGAAAGAGAATATTTTAAGAGAACTTTTAAAAGGTTGTATTTGTTGCACCTTAAAAGATGAACTTGAGATTCAGTTACATTCTTTATATCAACAAGAGAGACCAGATGTAATTTATATAGAAACAACAGGAGTTGCTCACCCAATTGAAGTATTAGATGCATGCCTGTCACCTATTTTAGCTCCTTATCTTGACGTGAAATCCATCGTTGTTGTATTAGATGCAATGAGATGGTTAAATCGTGATACACTAAGTAAAAATATTCAACAACTTTTAAATGAACAAATCAAATACGGAAGTCATATCCTCATTAATAAATCAGATTTATTAAAAGATGAGGAGAAGAAAAAAGTTTTAGAAGAAGTAGCAGCAATTAATAAACATGCGAAATTGTATGAAACACAGTATTGTAATATATCTTTAGAGGATATAGAAGTTGTGGAACTTACAGAAAATGAAGAACATGAAACATTACATATGAAGCAGCATTTACATATACAAACGATGACATATCAATTTACAAAATCAATCGATCAAGATCAATTATATGAATGGCTTTCCAATTTATCGCAGGAAATTTATCGTGTAAAAGGATTTGTAAAATTTCATGGAGATAAATATCCGCACTTATTACAATACTCATTTGGTGTACCAATTTTATTGGAACAGGACTTTGGGTTTCCCACAAACTTGGTGATTATTGGTGAGAGTTTAGATAAGAAACAATTGGCAGAAGGATTAGGTGGTTTAGAGAGTAACTCGATTTCATAATTTTTGTTGATATAGAAAAGCAGCGTAGAATTATAGATTCTACGCTGCTTTTGCATGTATAAAAATGATAGTGATTGGAAAGTTAATATTATTTAAAGGAAGCGTAACCTTCATATGCTATAACAACTCTACTATTAATTAAACTTGCTTCTTCCAATGAAATAAGATAAACAGTATCTGCGATCTGCTCAGGTTGAGTTAATTTATTTCCTGTTACTTTTGTTTTCATTACATCAATTAACCCTGAATCGTTATAGCCTTGAATGATGGGTGTATCGACAATGACACCCGATTGCTACTGCAACCACGCCAATACCGTACCGAGCCAATTCTAAAGAAGCTAAGAGCTTTGTGAATAGATTCATACATGAAATGTAAATCGCACTGCATACTTTGGGTTTTTGAAGTGGATTATATTAGAATTAACTAGGGAGTAATCTTTCTGTGTTGTTCATAATTGACATTATTAGGGTGAATATGAGTTTTTTAAGTATAGGTTAAGAAGGTTGAAAGTAATATGCTTTGATCCAAGGAGAATAAGATGAATAAGAAATATAGTTTTAAAAGAACTATTATGATTCCAGCTTCAATAGCCGTTGGTTTAAATAATTTACTAAATTTAAGGAATAAGAATACTACAAATAAGAAGCGTTTTGTGGATTTTCATATACTATTTGATAAGAAAAAAACAATTGAAAACTTCCGTAATCTTTCTGAAGTATACCCAGCCCAAAAGGTGAAACGTAAAGGACATATTTCTCGATTTGATTATGATTTGAAGGATATGAATGTTACGTACAGCTATAATGGGAAACAATCAACTCTTGATGAGTTTCTTAAAAACACGACGGCGACAGGCTTTTTCATTATGAAAGATCATAAAGTTGTAAATGAGCGATACTTTCATGGAAATACGTGCAAATCTCTTAATACTTCATGGTCTGTAGCAAAATCTTTTTTATCTGCTTTAGTAGGTATAGCGATTGATGAAGGGGATATTAAATCAGTAAAGGATCCAATCATTGCTTATTTGCCAGAGTTAAAGGACTCCGGATATAAAAATGTTTCTATTAAGGAATGTCTACAGATGTGCTCTGGTATTTATTTCAATGAAGATTATCATAATTTGTCATCAGATTTTTATATGCTGATGCAAGCGTCATTGACTGCAAGTAAGAGTGTAAATGAGTATATAAATCAATTTAAGTATAAAGAATTTTCTGGGAAATTTTCTTATAAAAGTATAGATGCGCAAGTGTTAGGCATGTTGATTGCAAAAGCAACTGGACGGAACTTAGCACAATATTTGCAAGAGAAAATATGGGAACCGCTTGGAATGGAGTCCCATGCATTTTGGAATATAGGTAGTGATGGGAGCATGGTATCTTATTCTTTCTTGAATGCTACGTTGAGAGATTTTGCTAGATTTGGATTACTCTACTTACATAATGGAAATTGGAAGGGGAAACAGATTATTTCTCAAGAGTGGATTCGAGAATCAACCATACCTGAAAGATATAATCTACTGAAAGATAATCAATCTCATTTCACTGATAATTATCAGTATCAATGGTGGACTCCTGGACCAGATTATATAGTTGGAGAATTTCTTGCTATAGGAATTTGGGGGCAGAATATTTATATAAACCAACCAGAAAACCTTGTTATTGTGAGAACAAGTGCTGATCCTAGTTTTGAAAAACATCACTACGAAATGTATGCTGTTTATCGTGCAATAGTAGACTTTTTACGTAAAGAGTCTTAAGAGTAGTGCGATTGGGGGAAAAGATTAACTCATTTTGGAAGTTAGTCTTTTTTGTAGGGCTAATATATTAGAGGAAGAGAACAGTTATTTTAATGTATTTGTTCAAGGGATGATATGTATAATGCGAATAATTGTATGAATATTTACAAATGTATTGGAAGGGATTTGGAAATGTCTGGCGAATGTAGAGGTACTTCGAGAAATTTCTATTGACAACATAGTTCACATTGTTAAAAACAAGAAGTCATGATTACGGATGGTTACTTTGGCGTATTTGATTCTATAAGAAAGTAAAGTATGGGGAGGATCACAATGTCAGCAAAAAAACGTAAGTGGCTAAAAATGGTGTTTACGGGATGTATTCTTGGTTCATTATTAGTAACAGCAGGATGTTCAGGGAAAAAAGCAAGTACAGATGATGAGAAGACGATTAAGGTAGGTGTTCTTGCTTCGTTAACAGGACCGCTTGAATCATATGGGAAACAAACGGTAAACGGGTTTGAACTAGGGCTAGATTACGCAACAGGCGGAACAGGGAAAGTGGATGGGAAGAAGATTAAGTTTGTTGTAGAAGATACGGAAACAAAAGCGGATGTAGCAGTTAAAAAAGCTACGAAACTATTAGAGGAAGACAAGGTTGATTTTCTTGTTGGATCTTCGAGTTCAAGTGATACATTAGCAGTGTTACCACTAGCGGAAGAATATGAAAAAATAATGGTTGTTGAACCTGCAGTTGCAGATAGTATTACGGGGAAGAACTGGAATAAATATATTTTTAGAACAGGCAGAAATTCATCTCAAGATGCAATTGCTGGTGCTGCATCCATCGCTAAGAAAGATGTAAAGATTGCAACACTTGCTCCAGATAACGCCTTTGGTCATGAAGGAATTGCTGCATTTAAAGCGGGAGCGAAGAAGCTAGGGGCGAATATTGTAAATGAACAATATGCTGATACGAATTCTACTGATTTTACTGCAAATATTCAAAACATCATTAGTTCAAAACCAGATTATTTATTTGTTGTTTGGGCTGGTGCGAATTCACCATGGAAGCAATTAAAAGATATGAATGTAGAAGCGCAAGGGATTAAGATTTCAACGGGGGCACCGGATATACCAGCATTAAAGACGATGGATGCATTAGTGGGCATGCAAGGATTTTCAGTATATTATCATACACTTCCGAAAAATAAAGTGAACGAGTGGCTAGTGGAAGAACATAAGAAACGTTTCAATGGAACAGTTCCAGATTTGTTTACAGCTGGAGGAATGTCAGCAGCAATTTCCATCGTTGAAGGATTAAAGAAAACAAAAGGCGATACAGATGTTGATACGCTTATTAAGAAAATGGAAGGAATGGAATTTGAAACACCAAAAGGAAAAATGAAATTTAGAGAGAAAGACCACCAAGCTTTGCAAGCGCTTTATTCTGTAACGCTACAAAAACAAGAGGGTGTTGATTATCCAGTACCTGTTCTAGAGCGAGAATTAACAATGAAAGAAACAGAGCCACCAATTCAAAATAAATAGATTGAATATTGGGTAATAAAAAGATGTAAAGAGAGGAGGTTATCTCTCTTTACATCAACTTCTCTTTTTCACCCTGAAAATATGAATTCTTTGAGGAGGGTATAGAGTGAAGAACTTGTTAGAGACTAGAAATCTTTGTGTCTCATTTGGAGAACATCATGTCATTAAAGACGTAAATTTGATGATACCAAAAGGAAAACTTATTTCTATTATTGGACCCAACGGAGCAGGGAAGACAACTCTATTTAACTTGTTAAGTGGACAGATTTCTCCAACAAAAGGTGAGATTTATTTTAAAGAACGTGACATTACAAAGTTATCGATTCCAGAGCGAACCCGCCTTGGTATGGGACGCTCTTTCCAGCTTACAAATATTTTTCCGGAATTAACAGTGATTGAAAATGTACGCTTAAGTGTACAGTCGTTTGTTCAAGATTATTATAGTTTTTTTCCAAACTTCTCACGATTCAGGCAGCAGATGGGAGAGGCGAGACGTCTTTTGAAGACAGTATTGCTTCACGAAAAAGAAGAAGTGCCAGCGAAAGATTTAGCACATGGGGAAAAGAGAAAATTAGAACTGGCCATGCTGCTAGCGCTCAGAACAGATGTATTGCTACTTGATGAACCAACAGCGGGTATCTCTGTTGAGGAAGTCCCAGCTATTCTTCAAGTGATAGAGAATATAAAGAAAAATCGTGAGAATACAATTGTACTTATTGAACACAAAATGGATATGGTTCTACATGTATCAGATCATTTAATTGTACTATTTCATGGCGAGTTATTGGCCGAAGGGTTACCAGAAGAGATTATGAAGGATGAACGTGTACAAACGGCATACTTAGGGGGATTATACGGTGACACTATTAAAAGTGGATAATATAGAAACGTATTTGGATCAGTTTCATATTTTGCAAGGCGTTTCTTTTATGGTTGAGAAAGGAACAATCACCGTATTGTTCGGAAGAAATGGGGCTGGAAAAACAACGACTTTACGTTCAATTATGGGGTTTAATCGGATTTCTAATGGAGAAATTTATTATTGTGATGAGAAAGTAAATGGTTTATCTACTCATCTGATTTCGCGAAAAGGAATGGGCTATGTGCCAGAAAATCAAGGGATCTTTCATGATTTAACGGTAGAAGAAACATTTGCTCTCGCTGGAGTAAAGAAAGGGATAGAATATGCAGAAAAGGTAGAATGGATGCTCGATTTATTTCCAGATTTAAAACAATATTGGAATAAAAAAAGTGGGCTGTTGAGCGGAGGACAAAAGCAAATGCTGGCGATTTCAAGAGCGTTCATTAATAGTGATGGATTGCTATTAATTGATGAGCCAAGTAAAGGATTAGCGCCGATTATGATTGAAAAGTTAATGTCGGCTATTTTGAAAATGAAAGAGAAAACGACTGTTTTGCTTGTAGAACAAAACTTTATGATGGCAAGCCAGATAGGTGATTATTTTTACATTATGGACAATGGAAAAATCGTGCATAACGGTCCAATGAATGAACTGAAAGAAGATAAGGAAACATGTCATAAGTATCTGGGGATTTCTTAACATTGATACGGAGGAGGTATGGAACGTGGATGTGTTAGTTAACTTATTTGTAAATGGCGTTTCGACAGGTATGCTTATTTTCTTATTAGCATCGGGACTTTCACTTATTTTTGGTTTAATGAGTGTACTCAATTTTGCCCATGGTGGATTGTTTGCCTGGGGAGCTTTTACAGGGGTTTGGTTATTCAATATGACTGGTAGCTATGTACTTGCATTAATAGGTGCGATTTTGATGGGAATGTTTCTTGGTTTCGTTTTAGAAAGATTCCTTATTCGTCCTGTTTATGGAAATCATGTTCGACAACTTCTCGTTACACTTGGTGGAATGCTTGTACTTAGTGAATGTATAAAAGTATTTTGGGGACCGAATCCAATTAGTGCTAAATTACCAACATGGTTACAAGGAAGCTTGACATTTGATGGAATTATATTAATAAAGTATCGATTGTTTGTTATTATTGTTGGGGTACTTATTTATATTGGCCTGATGTTGTTACTACGTAAAACAAAAATTGGTCTTATGATTCGTGCGGGTGTAATAGATAAGGAGATGGTTCAAGCTCTTGGTATTAACATAAAGGCGATATTTTCATTTGTCTTTTTATTAGGGGCTGGAATGGCCGCGTTAGGGGGATTTCTCCTTGCTCCATATTCAGGAGTTATTTTCGCTGAAATGGGTATGCAGTATGCAATTTTAGCTTTTATTGTTGTCATTATCGGAGGATTGGGAAGCGTGCAAGGTTCAGCGATTGCGTCTTTAATTGTTGGATTGGCTGGAGCGTTTACGGCTTATTATTTACCTGATTTATCACTCGCAATAAATATGTTAATGTTGTTGTTTTTCTTGGTAGTCAAGCCAACGGGGCTCGTTGGTGAAAAGGGGTGAAAAGGTGAATAATACATTTAATCGGGCCGGGATATATTTTGGGCTAGTTGTATTGATTTGTTTAAGTGTATTCCCTTTCGTAAATGATTCACGGAGCTTACTCATTTTGTTTACACAAGTTTTCATCTTTGCTATATTTGCAATGAGTTTTGATATTCTTCTTGGATATACAGGAATTGTTTCATTCGGTCATTGTATGTTTTTTGGAATAGGTGCTTATTGTGTTGCACTCTTACTAGATCGACAAGAGGTTTCTATAGCAAGCTTTTTAATCGGTATTGGGATAGCTGTTGTACTATCAACGATAATCAGTTATATAATCGGTATGCTTTCTTTACGATTAAAAAGTCATTTTTATGCAATGTTAACACTTGCGATTTCCCAACTATTCTTTGTACTTGCTGAAAAATGGCGGTCTTTCACACATGGAGGAGATGGCTTTACATTCCGTGTACCTGATATGTTTCGTGACCGTTTCACATTTTACTATATTACACTCATATGTCTAGTCGTCATCTTTCTATTGCTTCGCTTATTTACACAATCTTCTATTGGAAAAGTGTTAAAGGCAATTTCGCAAAATGAGCAACGTGTAGAAGCACTTGGATATAAAATTCTCCACTATAAAATTATTGCGAGCATAGTTGCGGGAGTAGTAGCAGCGCTTAGCGGTGGTTTATTTGTTATCACATTACGCTTTGTAAATACAACTGTTTTTTCAATTGAAATGACTTTAAATGCTCTGTTAATGACAATGATTGGGGGAGTTGGCACATTAGTTGGAGCAATCGCTGGCGCAGGGATTATTGAATTTTTAAAGTATTATTTATCAGAACTTGCAGCGCAGTATCCAATCTTTGAGAGATGGACGATCTTTCTTGGGTTACTATATATTATTGTGTTATTAGGTTTCCCAACAGGGTTAACTGGTACGGTTAAAAGAATAAGAAGTATAACAAAAAAGAAGGGGGCAGAGAAAAGTAAGGAAGTTGAGCATAGTACATGAAACTCCGCCCTTGAGATTTAGAGAGAAATGTGGAAGATAGGTGAAAGTTAGCCATCAGCGGTGGAACCTTCCGTTGATGAAGATATCACCTTATGAGATGGATAAAGGAATGTGAAATCGTATGTGATAAAAGTACAAATTCTTGATGTGTCAAGGTTTGTGCTTTTTATTTTGGAGATTTTTAGATGAGTGATTAGTATGACTATGGGAAATGGGCGTTTTATCGAATGAAGAGTATCGTACTATTTGTAAATGGGTTTAGAACTCAGCAGGTAAAGGCAATACTGAGCCATATTAGGAATGTATGTGAAAGGATGATTGTATGTTTGAGGAAGAAGGCATAGTTTTAATTATGGAACCTGTGGATGAAAGAGATCTTAGGAAATTCATTTTGACTATACCTCAGTCAGTTTATAAGAAAAAAGAAATTTCCTTACAATATGGAGCGGCTATAGGGGAAGGATACACAAATATTATTGAGGAAATTATCGGTGTACATATAGAGTCGGAACTTGTAACAGTTATAGGATATGTAGGGAAGTAAACGTTAGTATAAAGGAATCGGCATACTTAATTGTATCTTAAGTATGTCTTTTTTCGGATGTATACAAATTTGAAATAGGCACTGCGACAAGTAAAGAAATGAAGGAGTTTTTGAAAAACTATGTACTAACGGTAGGTAGCATGAAAGAGTGTGATGTAGTAGAAGGTACGATTTCTGAATCGTTAACAGGTTATACCGTATTACTAATAGATGGAATGGGAGAAATACTACTATTAGAAACACAATTATGGAAATCAAGGAGTGTTAACAGCTAGAGAAAAATCAACAAATGAGCTTGTTGTATATGAAATTCGTTCCATGAAAACCCCCGTATGTTTTTCAAAATTGATTATGAAAAGGAAATTGAAAAGTCCAGCTAGAATATATAAGTTGAGGTAATGAAAATGGAAATGAAGTAGCTAGTATTCTAGAATGACAGTATAACGAAAGGGATAAGTGTTTATAAATATAGTAGAAGAAACAATAGGTTAGTATTCAGCTAGGAGGTAAAAAATGAAGTTGAAAAAGACGATATTACTTGTGTTTTTAATTACAATCGGTTTAATGGGCTGTTCTATGATTGAAGAGGGTAAGAATTCAATTGATTATGCTCAAAAGGCGACAGACTATGTTAATAAAGTGAGTGCGTTTGCAAATGAAGCGCCGGGGTTAGTAGAAAAAGCAATCAATGATAGTGCTGCTCGAAAAGAATTAGAGACTAAGCTCGGAGATATTCAAAAGGATATCCCAGCTTTTAATGAATTGACACCCCCGGATGTAGCGAAGGACATCCATCAGCAAATTGTTGGATATAACGAAAAATTAAATGCATTAATTGATACAACTATGAAAAAGATAGAAGAAGGGAAAATAGATGTAGAACAATTTAAAAACTCAGAGCTTATGAAGACAGTGCAACAAGTTCAAGATTTAAAAGATAAAGTTCAAAATTTAGGGCAGTAGAGAGGATATGAAAAAAGTCCGTTATTTATAACGGACTTTTTTAACGCGAGAATATTATAATAAGGCGTGTACTTGTTATTGGATAGAAAAAACGACGATCCCAATTATAATAATAATGTTACCAATGACTTTTCTTTTTGTTATTTTCTCTCCTAAGAAATACCAACCGAATACTAAAATAATGACATAGCTAAGAGATTCTAATACAGGAGCCTGTTTTAATGGAACACCTTTTAGTGCAATAACGTTTAGCCCAGCATTAATTACAAATAAAGAATAGCCGATAATAACATAAGGGTTGACATATTCTCTTAATTTGGAATCATATTCTTGTAGAGTTGCTTTTTTGAGTAAAATTTGTGAGTAATTTGCTAAAATAATACCGAAAATATATAACAATATATAATTATTCATCTTTCGTCACCACCACAATTCCAATCATAATGATAGCTGCACCGAGTAAATTGTTCCATTTTATCGTCTCACCTAAAAAGATAACGGACCATAACATGGACCATAATATGATGATCCCTCGGTGGGAATATGCTTTAGAAATTTCAAAATGTTTAATTACCTGTTGCCAAAGAATAGCATAGCCAAATAAAATTACAACAAGTCCAAAATAGGCGATGAAAAACGAAATGGATGAAACAGGGAATTTAGCTGCCCATTTCATATAAAGCAGGATGATAGAATATAGCAAGAAAGCTACATGTAAAAATACATAATTCTTCATAGTCGGTTTCATATATTCACTCTCTTTTAGATGTAAATACATTAATTTGAAAAGAATGCATTTCATCTATGTTTTCTTATTACATGGAATGTGGTTTGAAATGGTTTTTTGTTTTATAATGTGTATACTTTGTCTATCTCTTCACATTCCAAGGTATATAATACCATGAGTGATGTTGTAAAACAATATAAGGAAACGAGTGGCTTTTTAATATAGAAGTCACTCGTTTCCTTATATTCATTATGTAATTTCTATTTCATTATTAAAGTAAAGATATTCATAGAATCGTTAAACTTCATATTTGTTTTTTCCATTGCTCAATGATTCTTACTCTTTTATTGGTTGCATCCATCTCCACTTGTACACCAATTGGCATCGTCATCATCGGATGGGTATGGCAACAATCAAAGTCTGCTAGAAATGGAATGTTACGATTTTGGAGTACTTCTAATAATATTTCATAAGGTTTCCGATGTGTACCACAATCATCAAATTGCTCATGCTTTCCAAGAATGATTCCTGAAACTTTATCAAATACACCGTTAATTTTAAGTAATGAAAAACTTCTTTCAATGGTAGCTGCATCTTTGGAGCTATCTTCAATAAAGAGAATATCTCCTTCTTTAATACCAGGCATAAATGGGCTACCCCATATACCTTGTATTGTATTTAAGTTGCCACCAATTAGTCTTCCAGTTGTTTTTCCGCCATTTACACAAATCCACTCGTTTTTTCTTAGTTCTTTGTCCTTTGTTTTTTCTTCCCAGTTTATAAAGTCATCTGTCCAAAATAAAGGTTGCTTTACCTTGTAAGGAATTTCTTGTTCTTCCATTAAAGCTTCTGCAAAGTATGTATAAGTGGAATCCACAAAAGGCTCAAATTCACCAAAAGAAGGAACAAGTGCTGGTCCATAAAATGTAGTAATGCCTGTTTGTGCATAGATTCCAAGTAGTAAAGCTGTAGTGTCTGAATACCCAATCATAATTTTTGGATTTTCTTTCAATGCTTTGTAATCAATATAAGGTAAAAGAGAATTTGAATTCATCCCGCCAATTGTTGACATGATGCATGTAACATTCAGATTTCTAATTAATGCATTTAGTTCTTCAGCACGTTCTTGAATGCTTCCTGAACGATAAAAATCCTGCTTACCTGTAAGGTTACCTTCCAATATATGGAGCCCTTTATCTTGTAAATATTTTTTAGCTCGATTAAATCTTTTGGGAGATGTATATGTTACAGGTGAAGAAGGAGAGTAAATGCCAATAGTATCTCCTTTTTTTAAGGGATTAAGTAGTATCATTGTATCAAACCTTTCTTGTTTCGATTAGGAATTTAAGTAGTTTCAGGATTTAATATTTGAAAATTTATATTATTAATTTTTTGGTAGTATAACATATTCTTAACAAATAATCTTGAAAAAATAGTTATCGTAGATTATTTACTGTTTGACCTTGACGGTTTAAAGACATTGTTGTTATGGTTAAATTTGAAATTATAATAGGTAGAGTAAAAGGAGTTTTATTGATGAAAAGGTTAGGATGGGGAAGCGTAACAATACTCTGTGCTATTATTTTAGGTTCATGTTGGTTCTTTTTCCAAGGGAGTATTCTAGAGAAGAATGGTATTAATGTTTCCAAAGCAAAAGAAAAAATGACAATAGATGGTCCGCCCCTACAAGTAGCAGAGTTACCAAAAACAGGATTAACTGAAAAGATGATCCCACAAAAATATGTACCAGTAGTTGAAGCGAAAGCAGCAATGATCATTGATGCAAGTAATGGGCAAGTCATGTATAAAAACAATGAAGAAGAGCTACTTGCCCCGGCGAGTATGTCAAAGATGATGACAGCATATATTCTTTTAGAAAACATACATAAAGGAAAGGTCCATTGGGAAGATCAAGTGACAATAAGTGCGAAATCGGCACAAGCAGAAGGTGCGAGAATTCCGGTACAAACGGGGGATGTATTAACGGTTAAAGACCTATACCATGCGTTAATGATCCAATCGGCCAACAATTCTGCAGTTGCTTTAGCGGAACATATAGCAAAAACTGAGCAAGATTTTGCCCATCTTATGAATCAAACAGCGAAACAACTGGAGTTATCAGAAGCAACCAAGTTTGTAAATGCTTCTGGATTGCAAGAGCCTGATGGAAGTGAAACGAAGATGACTGTAGCTGATGTAGCGAAGTTAGCGTATCACCTTGTAACAGATTACCCGGAGATATTAGATGTTACACATTTACGTCAAAGTCAGTTAGCATTTAAAAGCACGATGGTTACGAGTACGAATGAAATGTTGAATCCGGCCAACCAAGGACTTTACTTAGAAGGAATGGATGGACTGAAAACAGGCTTCACTGATAGTGCGGGTTATTGCTTTACTGGGACTGCCAAACAAGGTGATAAGCGACTTGTAACAGTTGTTATGGGTACGAAGAGCCAAATGAAACGTTTTACAGAAACGCATAAACTAATGTCCTATGGTTTCGAGAGTGTTAAGTAGGTGAAGGATCTATTATGAAAGAAGACGGCTTGTTTAAAACTCGGATTGAGTGGAAAATAAGCTGTTTTTTTATTTTAAGGGAATATAAAAGGTATCAAAAACAAAAACTAAAAAGTATGAGTGCTATTGTTTGAAAATGTTTTTCTATGTAGATATAATAAAGTTATAAACTTATTATTAATAAGTTTGGGACGGGATATACCATAATACAGATTAGTAAGCCTCAAAATAAAAATTGGAGGGAATTAGTATGGCAAAAGATTTTTATTCAGCAATTGAAGACAGAAGATCAATTTATGCAATTAGTAAAGAGCAAGTTGTTTCTGATGAGAAAATTCAAGAAGTAGTGAATCATGCCGTAAAGTATACACCTTCATCTTTTAATTCTCAGAGTGCAAGGGTTGTTGTGTTATTAGAAGAACAACATGATAAACTATGGGATATTACGAAAGAAACATTACGAAAAATTGTACCAGAAAATAATTTTGCACCAACCGAAGAAAAAATGAACGCATTTAAAAGTGGCTATGGAACAGTTTTATATTTTGAAGACAGAAAAGTAATAGAAGATCTTCAAGAAAAGTTTGCATTATATAAAGACAATTTCCCGACTTGGTCCCAGCAATCATCAGGAATGCTACAGTTTGTGATTTGGACAGCATTAGAAATTGAAGGGTTTGGTGCAACGCTGCAACATTATAACCCATTAATTGATGAAGAAGTAAGAAAAGAATGGGATATTCCAGAGACTTGGAAGCTGATCGCTCAAATGCCATTTGGTAAGCCAGTTGCGCCAGTAGGTGAAAAAGAATTTCAGCCGTTAGAAACTCGTGTGAAATTTCATAAATAAAATGGGAAAAGGATTGCCTATATAGGTAATCCTTTTTTGTTTTGTACGAGACCAATAAAAGATTTTTAAAATCTTGTGACTTCTAGTCATTAGAAGTTCAATGTAAGGTATCATTATGGGCATGGAATGACAGATAGCGAAATCCATCATGTGACGCAGTGGTTTCAAAATAAATGAAACAGACAAACAGGGAATGCGGTTATTAGCAATTCCCTGTTTGTGCGATAAATTATTAAAAAATAATTATAATTTATAAGGATTCTTATGATTTAAAGTATTACTTTGATTTTCAATAGTAACTTTTAATTCGGATTTTTTTGTTTCAATGGTTGGGATTTTTCTGAACGTTACCAAGGATAGCGTACGAACCAATGCATAGTGAAAATCGATATAATGCTTCGAACCATTATCAATAATTTGTTCCATGGATAATACTCCTCCTCCTAATTATTTGAACTATATTGGTTATTTTAACAATATAAGCATAAAGATTCCAAATAATCAGGTCTTCAATCAAAAAAGCCTAAATAATCTAAAATATTTTTGCTGATAAGGAGTAACGTTACAATGATAAATAAAATTCGTACGTAAGATACTCCTTTTTTTATAGCGAAATTTGAGCCTACGAAAGCCCCGAAAATCATTGCAACTCCCATTGGAAGTCCATATGCAAAATTAACAACATCTAAATAAAGAAAAATGATAAGTGCAGCGATGTTACTACCAAAATTTAAAACTTTGGCATTTCCAGCTGATTGCACAAAATCAAATCCAATGATCAAAAATGTAAATAACAAAAATGATCCTGTTCCTGCCCCGAAAAATCCATCATAAAATCCAATGATAAAAATAACAGAAGAGAAGATAACTCTTTTTTTTACACTCATTCCATTATAACTTGCATCTTTTCCCCACTCTTTTTTCATAATCGTATAAATCGCAACGGCAATTAATAGAACAAGTACTAATGGTTTTAATATTTCAGATGAAATGTGTTTGACTACAAAGGCGCCAAGTATAGCCCCGATAAAAGTTAAAGGGAATAGCTTAGAGACCAATTTGAAATTCACATTTCCAGATCGAATAAATGAAATGGTACTCATAAGTGATCCCATTGAGCTTGCCAGTTTATTAGTTGCAATAGCTGTTGAAGGTGGGAGGCCGGTGAATAATAAAGCTGGTATAGAAATTAATCCACCGCCACCTACAACAGAATCGATAAAGACAGCTAAAAAACCTGAAGCAATTAAAAAAAACATTGTATAAAGATTGATGTCCTCCATATGTATTTCCCCCATCCTAGAATAGTCACTACTAAGATAGTATCTGTTTAATTGCTTTGTGTAAATGAAAATTTGATAATGCCTCTTTAATATTTACTCCAACCACTTTTGTGTTTACTATTAAAGTAATAATTACTGTCAATGTTGCGGCAAGTACAAAATATGCGGGAGGCTTACAATGGAAGATTTACTACAAAAAATTCAAATGCTTGGCTTAAATCAATATGAAACAAAAGCCTATATTTCATTAGTTCAACAAGGAGCTTCTAGTGCTTATCAAGTTAGCAAAAATTCTGGAGTCCCTCGTGCACGTATATATGAAATATTGAATACCCTTGAACAAAAAGGCATTGTAATGAAGGAAGAAATAAATGAAGCAGTACAATATTCTCCTTTACCTGTAGATGTGTTTTTAGAGGCAGTAAGAGAGAAATGGGAAGAGACATACACGTATGTAGAAAAAGAATTAAAAGTATTTGAAAAAAAAGAACCTGAGGTGGATCCGAGAGTAACCACTTTGAAAGGTGAAGAAAATATACTAGCTTTCTGCAGAATATTAATTCGAAGGGCAAAAAAAAAGATTATTTTGTCAATTTGGGATACTATGTATAAAAAACTATTAGTAGACTTAAAAGAAAAAGAAAGAGAATGTAGTTTAAAGGGTATTGTCTTTGAAGTTGACGATCCGTTGCAAGGATTAGAAATTCATAGAAAAACAAGTTACGTTAATAATATTGGAAGTCATAAATGGTTTATCTTATCAATTGATGGAAAAGAAATGGTATATGGTCACTCGATAGAACAAAAAGGAAATGCTTTTTATACAGATGATCCTGTTCATATATATTTACTAGAAAATTATATATGGCATGATATATTAGTAAATCGTTTAGTAAGGGATAGCGATCAAAACATGGATTCTTGGATTGCTCCAGAACGAGAAAAGTTCTTTTTCATATAAATATAATTTTTTAGGATACTATATAGTTGATAAATGGCGGAATTTTTGTAATGATAAGAAGGTGACTCATGAAAAGAACTATTTTGTAAGACCAGTAGAAAAACCAATTGTTTACTTAGATATCATGATTTTATTAGTGGAGTAAGTAAAGAATGGATACTACTAGAAGCTTTGATTCGTTTTGTAATAGAAAAAATTAAATGTTTTATTACGAAAACGCTGTATATGAAGCTGGAATTCACATGAAGTTCACATGAAGTTCACATTGGTAATTTAAAATAGTTGACGTGTGAAAAAGAAAGCCCTTGTATAAAAATGGAATTTAACATGAAACCATTTCCAATGTTTTGGTAGGATATTAAAATCATTTTTTTAAGAGGGTAGTAGGGAAAGGGAGTTAATACAACTTATGAAAAAAGTACTAGCAGGTTTAGCGGCAGCTTCTGTAGCCGGCGCAGTAGTTCCTGGAATGGATGCTGCTCACGCACAAGTTTCAACAGACGCGCTAAAAGAAATCGATGGACAAACACAAAAACAAACACAAACAGTTGATCCGAAAGTAACTGAAACACAAACAGTAGAGAAAAAATCTGACATTAAATACACAGTAACAGCTGATGTATTGAATGTACGTACAGGTCCTGGTACAGGAAATGATATTATTTCTAAAGTACAAGAAGGACAAGTTCTACAAGTAACTGGTGAAGAAAATGGTTGGTTTAAAGTAAATGTAAACGGTAAAACTGGCTATGTAAGCAGTGATTTTGTAACAACTGGTGAGAAAACAGGAACTGCTGTTCAACAAGGAACAGGTAACTATACGGTAAACGTTTCTTCACTTAATGTACGTACAGGTCCTAGTGCTTCTCATACAGTTGTAGGTACTGTAGGCAAAGGACAAACTGTACAAGTTGTCGGTGAAGTACAAGACTGGTTTAAAATTAACCACAACGGCGGAACTGGCTATGTAAGTAAAGACTTTGTAACAAAAGGCGGTACAACTACAAATGTAAGTACGGAAACAGAAAAGCCAAACAACAATGAAATGACAATCCGAAAAGACGGCTCATATGTTGTTGATACAGGAGCTTTACGTGTACGTACAGGCCCGGCTACATATAATGCTGTAATTGGTGGCGTAGTACAAGGCCAAACATTACAAGTTATTGGTGGAGAAAACGGTTGGTATAAAATTAACCACCAAGGAAGAACTGGCTATGTAAGTGCAGACCATGTTAAGTTTGTAAAAGGTGGTACAGCAAATGTAACTACGCCTTCTCGTCCAGCTACTGGCGGTGAGCAAGGAAATACACAAACAGAAAAACCACAAACAGAAAAACCGACAACACCATCTGCTAATGGCTCATCAATTGTGTCTATTGCACAATCGCTAAATGGTTCACCATATGTATATGGTGGTACAACACCATCTGGTTTTGACTGCAGTGGCTACGTTTACTACGTATTAAATAAAGCAGGTCATTCTGGTGGACGTCAAACTGTTGCTGGCTACTGGAGCAGCAAGACGCATACTAGTAATCCACAACCAGGTGATTTAGTATACTTTAAAGATACTACTGGTGCTGGTGCAGGTATGACTCATATGGGTATTTACTTAGGAAATGGTCAGTTCATCAGTGCAGAAACTGAAAAAACTGGTGTAAGAATTAGCTCGGTAAATAACTCTTACTGGAGTAAGCATCTAGCAGGTTACACAAAAGCATAATAAGAACCGTATTCTTACATATTATAAGAAAAAGCTTTCTAGGAAACTAGAAAGCTTTTTCTGTTTTAGATGTCTTTATGCGTCCAGTAAAAATTTGGAATATAAATCATGGAAGTAGCTAGGACGGAATAAGTTTGCTGCATGGCCGGCTAGTGGGATTTCTTTATATAAAACGTTTGGAAGAATGGATTTTAAATCAAATAAACAGGATTTATAGAGATGATCGTGTTCACCCATTACCCATAGAATAGGTTGTGATAGTTCTCGTAGTCGAGATTTTAAATCGAATTCTAGACGGTGTTTGAGCGATTCGACAATAATCGATGAATGCAATTGTAATCCAAACCGATAATAAATGTTTTTTGAAATAACCGCAAAAGGACTTGCTTTTAGTATACCACTTGGGAAAATTGTACTCGCATATTGATAAAGCCAAGTGGAATATTCATTTTCACGGTTGTCCCAAAACTTTCGAAAGACGTTATATAAAAGGGAGGGATTATTGTAATGACCTCCAATATGACAAAGACTTAATACTTTCTCTGGATATTTGTGAGCGAATATAGTGGCAATGTAACAGCCATAGCTTAGGGCACAAATATGAGCTTGCTGAATACCTTCTTTCTCATACAGGTCTGATAATTGCTGTACTAATCGATCTAAAGAAAAGTCTATTGCTTGCCCTTTGTCTTCACCATGACCTAGTAAATCATACGTTATAATATTGTAAGAAGGAGAAAATCGTTTATATTCTTTTTTGAAGGCACGACGATTTCCGACTAATCCATGAATGAATATAATGGTCTTCTTTTCAGAATTCTTTTTTGCTTGCACGGTATACCCCTTTCGGTGAATGAAGATTAGTGAGATGCGTATGCTATGAAAATATATATTTTTATAGTTATATATGGGTAATCATTCTAAATTCTTTTTGCGTAGACTATAGAATGGTAATTTTTTATTTTTTATTAAGTACCAGGTAATAATATCAGATGATTATATCTGTTGTAAAGATAAGATTAGATGTGTTTTATTACCAAATCAGTAGATTAATCGTTTGACTGTTTACATTCATATCGTATTCTAATTTTAGAAATAACCGTTTGGTTTGAAAGAAGGCAAGGTTCAAGCTTTAATTACGCCAGTTATGTCATTTGTTTTAATGGCGTTACTTGTCATTATTGTAGGATATGGTGGAATGCGAGTTTCTAGTGGAGCATTAACAATTGGAGAACTTGTGACATTTATTTTATATTTAATGCAAATTGTTATGCCAATGAGTCAACTTTCTATGTTCTTTACACAATTCCAAAAGGCAATTGGCGCAACGGAACGCATTAATACAATTTTAGAATATGAAGTGGAACATCATATAGAAGGTAAAAATGTGGATTTTGAATATAAAGAGGAAGAGAAAGTACTACAAAATATTCAATTTACGATTGAATCAAGAAAAGTGACTGCAATTGTAGGTCCAAGTGGTAGTGGGAAAACGACATTGTTTTCTTTATTAGAACGTTTTTATAAAGCTGATTCATCACGAAATCGTGCACATGGAGGTAGTGGTTTAGGATTGGCAATTGTGAAGAAAGTGATTGATCTTCATAAGGGAGAGACCCGGATAGAGAGTGTAGTTGGAAAGGGAACGGAATTTATCGTTTTGATTCCTGGGAGTAAACATAGCACTTGAAAATAGAGAAGTGGGGGCAGAGGAAACTGTCTTTTACTTCTCTATTTGTTTAGTAAGAAATAAAAAAATTTTATAGGTTACCTAGAAGTAACCTACGCACATCAAAGTGCATAATTGCATTTAGGATGATATACATATAGAATTCATGGTATGAAAAAGCAACTTAGAATGATTGAGGAGTGTTATATTTGGCAGAATTATTACAAGGAAAAAATGCATTAATTACAGGAGCAGGAAGAGGAATTGGCCGTGCTGTGGCAATTGCTTTAGCAAAAGAAGGTGTGAACGTTGGTCTTTTAGCACGCTCAGAAGAAAACTTAAAAGCAGTTGCGAAGGAAGTAGAAGCAGAAGGTGTAAAAGCTGTTATTGCTACTGCTGATGTATCTTCATATGAAGAAGTTACTACTGCTATTGAAACATTAAAAAAAGGATTAGGTTCTATTGATATTTTAATTAATAATGCGGGTATTTCTAAGTTTGGCAAATTCTTAGAATTAGATGTTGCTGATTGGGAAAAAATCATCCAAGTAAACTTAATGGGTGTATATTACGCAACTCGCGCAGCGCTACCAAGCATGATTGAACAACAGTCTGGTGACATTATTAATATTTCATCAACAGCAGGACAAAAAGGTGCACCAGTAACAAGTGCATACAGTGCTTCTAAATTTGGTGTTCTTGGTTTAACAGAATCGTTAGCAATGGAAGTACGTAAACACAACATTCGTGTAACAGCTTTAACACCAAGTACTGTTGCAACTGATATGGCGGTAGAATTAGGATTAACAGATGGTAACCCTGAGAAAGTCATGCAAGCAGAAGATATCGCTGAGTTTATCGTAGCGCAGCTGAAATTAAATAAACGTACATTTATTAAATCTGCAGGACTTTGGTCTACTAATCCGTAAGAAGTTGTATATGAATAAAAAAGATTTGTTTTAAAGCCAAATCCTTTTTATTTATTTCTTTTTAATTCTGAATTTTACGAATTGTAATGAGGGATGAAAGTTATTGAAGGATTATCCTATACAATTCGAAGGGAATTTACGTGAATAATATTGATAAATGGAAAGCTGTTGATCATTTTATTACGGATTTACTTATACCAACTGATTCTATTCTTGAAGAGGTACTTCTGTATAATTACAACAAAGTCGTGGATTATACAAGAAGGTTGTAGAATATACAACATAGTTATGGACTTTACAACAAAGTTGTAAATTGAAGAATACAATTGATAAATTATATAGATAAAAAGCATGGCTATTTTTAAGTCATGCTTTTATCTTGTTAATGAGTTACTTGCAATGTATACTACCTGTAATTAATCAGAAAGAGATTTGGTTCGTACTGCTTTATAATTTGGTGATGATTTTGAAGTTCTTCTCAGTCAAGCTAGGGATGTTGAATCAATGTTGTATCAGAAACAACCAACATACCCAATTATTTCGAAAATGAATAAAGATAGTGAAAATGCTACTATTGAGTTAAGAAAATTTAAAAAGACAGGACTGGAACTTATTCAAACATATCAAATTAAAAATGTAATTAATCCGCTATTAGCTGATCATGTGACAAGGGAAGCGGAGCACTTTCTCTTTATGATTCATGTTTTGGAACAACGATTAAAACAAAAACAAATCGAAAGATTTTTGAGTCTACATAGTTGTAAAGAAGGAGTGTCCATAATAAAAATCTGTATAAACATAGGATATGAATTTTTAAAATTTTATTTTAAAGCTAATGTACCATTTTCTTGTAATGCAACACCAAACCAGACTTACTAATATCCTTTTTATTAGACTATATGTGGGAAAATTATTACTTAAAGAAAGAAACATTTGATTACTAAACTAAACAGCTATCGGTATATCGATAGCTGTTTAGTTTAGTAATAGATATTGTTATAGTGTAGACATTATGCACTTGGCATAGGAGTTGGAGTTGGTTTTGCATATCCTTCTTTATATTGGTTGTCAATGTATTGACGAATTTCAAGTGTAGACATTCCATTTTTCTTTAGTGAGACAGATTGCAGAGCAATGTCTAAACAATTGGCACATGTTGTCGCATGAGAGTCCCAGACGATTTCACCACTTTCTTTCACTTCACGAACAAAGCAATTTTTGTTGCTCTTATGACCAACGCTTTCTCCACATCCACAATAACAAGGAATCCATTCTAATAATTCATGATCTTCTCCTGCCATTTGATAAATTTTTTGCATCTGTTCAGGCTTCGTAGATAGGAATGAAGGGAGAGTATCAGCTCCCTTTGTTGTTTCTGTAATATCAGTTACGGTATGGTCATCTCCCATGGTATGTTCCTGAGTACTTTTTTGTGTTTCTTTTGGTTCAGAGGAAGATTTTTTCTCTTCATTTGAACTGCATCCTGCTAAAGCAATTAGAATAGACAAGCAGATTAATAGTAGGATAGAAAAAAGTGGTCTTTTCATATTTGTTCGCTCCTTAATTTTTATTTTGTAAATTAACGAATGGTTTTAATATCCTGAATAATTTCTTTATATGGTGTGTTTGTAAGAGCTGAGTAGCTCTTTACGACAATTCCATTCTTATCTACAAGATAAAGTTTTGTCCCATGAATGACTTGTGTTGTGCTTGCTGGTTTATCTACAAATGCTTGGAAGCTATTTTTAGCAAAAGAGGTGATTTCTTCTTGTGTATAATTGGTTAGAAAGTGCCATTTGGAAACATCGGTATCATAGCGTTCCATAAATTCTTTTAGTTTTTCTGGTTTGTCCACAGTAGGGTCTACACTGAATGAAACAAATTCTACATCATTGATTCCTTCTTCTTTCAACATGTTTTTAAGTTTTGTCATATTGGCTGTCATAGGTGGACAAACGGTTTCACAACTTGTGAAAATAAAGTCTGCGACCCATACTTTCCCTTTTAGGTCCGATAGCCCAAAAGGTTTTCCGTTTTGATCGGTATACGAAAACTTCTCTACTTTCCAGTCCAATGAGTCCTTCAATTTTGGTTCACCACATGCACTTAAAAATACAATCATGCTGACAATCATCAGTAATCTTATAGTACGAACTTTTTTCATATGTATCCCCTTTCATTTCTTTATTATGTATAAGGAGGCTATGTGATAGCCTCCTAACAGATTACTTGTTTTGTAATAAGCGCATACTATTTAAGATAACAAGAAGTGCGGCCCCTGTATCGCTAAGTACAGCAATCCAAAGTGTGAGCCAACCTGGGAAGATAAAAGCAAGTGCAATAAATTTAATAATCAATGAGAACCAGATGTTCTGTTTGATTATGTGTAGTGCTTTACGGCTTAGTTTCATTGTATAAGGAAGCTTTTCAAGGTTATCTGCCATAAGTACAATATCTGCTGTTTCCATTGCTGTATCAGTTCCAGCACCACCCATGGCAATCCCAAGGTTCGCTGTAGCAAGAGCAGGAGCATCATTGATGCCATCTCCAATCATAGCCACAGTTTTCCCTTCAGATTGGAGATGTTTTACAGAGCGAACTTTATCTTCTGGAAGTAAATTAGCAAAGTAACGATCCACTTTTGCTTTCTGGGCAATGTGATTAGCTGTTCCTTCATTGTCTCCCGTTAACATAACAGTTTCTCGAATGCCTGTTCGTTTTAATTCTTGGATTGTTTGATAAGTTGTCGAGCGGATGGAATCAGCTACAGAAATCATTCCAAGAATCGTATGATTTGTTCCGATAAGTACTACCGTTTGACCAATTCGTTGCATTTCTTGAATCGGTTCTTTCCAAACTTGAAGAGAGGTACCTAAATCATCAAATAGAGCAGCATTTCCAGCATAATAGGTTTCTCTATTGATATTTACTTGCGCACCTTTTCCTACAATTGCACGGAATTCCTTTCCTTCTTGAACGGAAATTTGTTGTTCCTTTGCGTATGTTGTGATTGCTCTTGCGATTGGGTGATTAGAATATTCCTCAATCGTTGTCGCAATTGATAATAATTCATTTTCAGGGCAATCTAGGCTTCTTACATGCATTACCTGTGGTTTCCCTTCAGTCAATGTTCCTGTTTTATCAAATGCGATAGCATTTAATGAGCCTGCTATTTCTAAAGCTGTACCACCTTTGATGAGGACACCGTTTCTCGCAGCATTTCCAATAGCAGATACAATTGCGACAGGGGTAGAGATGACTAAAGCACAAGGGCATGCAACAACAAGAAGTTCTAGTCCTCTATAAATCCAATCCATCCATGTACCCATGCCAAGGAGAGGAGGGAGTATCATTACGCTAATCGCTAATAGAAAGACGATTGGTGTATAGATTTTTGCGAAACGATCAACAAATGCTTCTGTAGGTGCTTTCTTTTCTTGTGCTTCCTCGACAAGGTGAATAATTCGTGACAGTGTAGTATCCTCAACGAGTTTTGTTACCGTAATCTCAAGAGAGCCTTCTTCATTAATCGTTCCTGCATACACGGAATCACCAATTTGTTTATCAATAGGGATGGATTCACCAGTAATAGGTGCTTGGTTTACAGTAGAATTTCCTCCTATAACGGTCCCATCCAATGGGATTTTTTCACCTGGTTTCACTACAATTGTTGTGCCTACTGTAATATCTTCTACGGATGTTTTGACAAGTTCCGTTTCAACTTTTACCCATGCTTCAGAGGGAGCTAAATCAATCAATCCACGAATTGATTCGCGCGTACGTTCAATAGATTTATTTTGTAGTGTTGCTCCTAATGCGAATAGCCAAACAACCGTTGCACCTTCTAACCATTGTCCAATTAGAGCAGCACCAATAGCAGCAGATATCATGAGAACATTCATATCTAGTGCCTTACTTCTTAAGGCATAAAAAGCACTTTTTGCAGGTTTATATCCTCCAATTAGGGTACTAGCTGCATAAAGAAGTGTAATGAGAAGGGGGGATGTATTTGCAAAACCACTGAAAAATCCTAAAGCTAAAAATAGTCCTGAGAGAATCAAAGTTGTATCTTTAGATTTTGAATTTGGTGTCGCTCCCCTACGACTTCCTGCTAAGGATGCCTCAAACCCTGCGTTAGAAATTTCTTTTATAATGTCATCTGTACTTCGGTCATGACGAATATGCATTTTTCCAGTAGCAAAGTTTACGTGGACTTCTTGAACGCCTGAAACATTTTGTAGATGTTTTTCGATTGTTAAAGCACACGCACCACAATCCATCCCTCCGACCAGATATGTTTGTACGCCATCACCTGTTACTTTCGGTGTATCACGAGGTAGTGTGTCTTCACATGAACTATCACTACAACAAGAAGAAGCTTTTGGTGTCACTTCTTCTTTTGGTGTGGCAAATGAAGAGCAGCATAAAGATACCTTTTCTGGTTTGGGCCCACAACAAGAATCAGAAGAGTCATTTTCTGTTTTCGCAGTATCGGTGCTATTACTACAACAGGAAGCCTTTTTAACAGTGAGTACAATTGGACTCTGATTTTGAGAAGAGCAACATGATGATATTTCCTTTGTTACTTCTTTTTTGATGGGAGTTAGTGAAGAATCACTATACGAAGAAGTTTGACAACAACTCGTTTGTTTCTCTTTCTTATCAGTCATGACAACTCGCGCCCTTTTGAGATAAGCATGCATCGTTTTTATCACATGATGCTACCTCGTTCTGCACTTCATGAAATACAACATCAAACATTGTAAGTAATTGTTTGATTTGTGTATTTCGTAAAGAATAGTAGACATACTTTCCTTCTTGTCTTCCCAGGATAATACCGCATCCTTTTAAACAGTTTAGGTGTTGAGATATATTCGACTGATTTCCTTTGATAATCTCTACAATTTCAGAAACCGTTTTTTCCCCATCCATCATACATTGAAGAATCTGAAGTCTTGTTTTATCAGCAAAGCCACGAATAAACTTGGCTTTTATATCTAAATCATTTATATTGCACAATTGTATTCACTCCAATCGTATTAGTCATTACTAATATGTTTATTCTTCATTCATATTAGCATTGACTAATATGTGTGTCAAAATATTTTTAAAAAGTCTGAAAAATATATATTTGCTCTATTTTTAACTATGAAGATTTAAGGATAAACTGGATAAAAATCCCTTGACGTGCAAAAAGGGAATACTATAATGAATGAAAATATATGAACATATGAACGATTGTTCATATAAAAAACTTGAAAAGTAAGTAATAGAGGTGGACTCATGTTAGATGTTATTATAATTGGTGCTGGGCAAGCTGGTTTAAGCATGGGTTACTACTTGAAGAAAGAAGGCTATTATTTTGTAATATTTGAGGGAGAAAAAAGAATTGGAGATTCGTGGAGAAACAGGTATGACTCTTTGGTTCTATTTACACCTAAGTCATATAGTTCACTGCCAGGGATGAAGTTAGAGGGAGATAAAAATGCGTTTCCTACAAAAGATGAAATTGCAGATTATCTTGAAATGTATGCTGTTCGTTTTTCGTTACCAGTATAGTTGGAAACGACTGTACATAAAGTACAAAAAATAGAAAGTACATTTGAAGTATCTACCGATAGGGGAGTATTTCTTTCTAAACATGTCATTATCGCATATGGTTCCTTTCAGAAACCATATATTCCTTCAATTTCTCAAAACCTCTCACAAGGGGTGTTTCAGATTTATTCTTCTCAATATCAATTACCAAAGAAAATTCCAGATGGCCCTGTCCTTGTAATAGGAGGAGGAAACTTTGGTACGCTAATTGCGACTGAACTTGCAGAAAGTCAAGATGTAACGATTGCTATTAGCTATCCATTTAAATTTTTACCACTCAAAATCATGAACAAAAGCATCTTTCATTGGTTAGAAAAGATTGGTCTCTTATATGCAGGAACTAATACAAAGCGCGGATTATGGTTTCGAAAACAAAGTGATCTATTTTTGGTTTTGACTTAAAAAATTAATTCGCGGAGGAAATATTGAGGTCAAACCAAGGATTATATTATATTGGATTGCCGTGGCAACATCAAAGGGGCTTAGCACTTATTTGCGGAGTAGGGAAAGGTGCTAAGTTCTTACATTTAGTTATAAAAGAAAAGAATGGAGAATGGGTTGGTTTTCCTGCTGTGCATTCACATACTTCTTTATTTCTTTTATACTTAAATCGAATCATATAAGATATATCGAAAATAGGATGAGTAAAAATGAGTGACTATGAAAATAAAGCATTGTTAAAAATTCTAGGGCCTTTGGAGCTTGAAGTAATGAAAGTTATTTGGATTAGAAAAGAAGCAACAGTTCAAAATGTGTTAACAGAATTAAATAAGCAAAATGATTATGCTTATACAACTATTATGACAGTAATGAATCGATTGGATAAAAAAGGGGTTCTTACGCGTAGTAAGTTGGGAAAGGGATATGTATATAAACCACAGTACACCCCTAATGAACTCATCCAACAAAATTCTTCTGAACAAGTGGAACATCTTCTCCATCATTACGGAGATATAGCTATTACGCAATTTGTGGATGCTGTTGGACATAACCCTGATCAACTTCATAAGTTAAAGGAACTTATTCAAAAATTAGAGCAGGTTGAAAAATAATGTATCGATTATTTCCAACTTTAAATATATACGTTTTATGGTTAGTTGATGTTACGACTGTGTTTATAAGTTCTTGTTTTGTTTTACATTATCAAACAATGCCAGGTTGTATGGGGATGGGCAGTATATTGGACTGTTGCAACATTCAATTGAATCATTGGCTTACCTTTATACCGATTATTGTAGGAGTTCTTTTTATATGTTTAGCTGGGACCTTTTTGTTTTTGTTTAAAAAGACGAAAAAATTTATTGCTGAGTTAGCTTTATATCAAATAGATTGTTATGAATCAATTGTAATCGAAGCTTTTCAACGAAAACATTCTGTAAAAGTTCAAATAGTAGAAGTTGCATATCCATTAGCATTTACACATGGATTTATTCGCCCTCATATTTTGGTTAGTACTGGTTTAATTGACTTATTGCAAACCTATGAATTAGAAGCTGTATTAGAACATGAGTATTATCATTATCAAAACAGAGATCCATTTAAATTATCAATAGGGTACAGTTTGGCACGTGTTTTTTCATTTTTACCAATCTCTCAAAAGTTTTATACACGCTATCTGATGGAAAAAGAAATCAACGCAGATACTTTTGCTATCCGAGAGGTAGGAATGAAGCCTGTTGCATCAGCACTATATAAGTTAATGACAAATGTACCTCTTTCTTCATTTGCAATGGCTCATTTTCAAAATCATTCTTTTCAGGATACTAATACTAGAATTGAGGTTCTTCTGACAGGGAAATATAAGCGGCCATCTATTGCATTAGTAGATTGGATGGAATCTAGTATTCACATTCTCTTAATTGTTTTACTTATAGCATGTGTGTCATTTTTGTGACAAATTCTCTTTTCTATAACAATTATCTACTACGAAATCGTAGTAGATGGTGGTTTTATCATCTGGATTATAAGATGTTGGGAGAGGAAAATAATGAAAAAGCTTATTTTAGGCGCTTCATTTATTTCATTAATGGCATTTGGCGGAACGGCTTTGGCTGCTAGTCCAACGCCACACAAAACAACGAATCAAGAAGATTGTATGACAATGAGTATGAAGGACTGTATGACAATGATGAAAGATTGTATGTCTAAAGATGACTGTAATACAATGGGCATGGAAGACTGCATGGAAATGATGAAGAATATGCAAAAATAAATGTCTATATACGGACTGTAACGATACCATCCATGATATAGACTGTGAGTAAGACGCATACTAGATAAAAGTAAAGCATAAATAAGAGCTGGTAAAGGAATAACCAGCTCTTATTTATGCTTGTTCCTATAGAACGGGAATAGTTAGATACAATTATGCATGTAGAGACAAACAGTGCCATCGTGTGAATTATTTCCTATTACAAATGGTTATAACAATAGTATGACACTATAAACACATAAAGAAGGGAAAAATTCGTATGAAAAGCTTTCGTATTATTAGTTTTTTTGTTCTTATTAGCGTAATTCTTCTATTAACAGCATGTGGATCTAAACTAAGAGACCAGTTAAACTGGAAATTAGATAATTTTTCATATACTGATCAGAACGGAAAAACATTTGGACGGGATGATTTAAAGGGGAAGGTTTGGGTAGCAGATTTTATTTTTACAAGTTGTAAAACAGTATGCCCACCTTTAATAGCTAACATGGAAAGGCTTCAAAGAATGTTAAAAGATGAAGGAGTTCAAAATGTTGAGTTTGTATCATTTAGCGTAGATCCAACTGTAGATACTCCTTCGAAACTCAAAGGATTTATGAGCCGTTATGATATGGATGAATCCAAGTGGCATTTTCTTACTGGTTATTCGCAAGAAGAGGTTACCGAGTTTGCTAAGAAAAACTTTCAAACACTTGTAGATAAACCACAAGATTCTGATCAAGTCACTCATGGAACAAGCTTTTATCTTGTAGATCAGACTGGAACTGTTGTAAAAAAGTATTCAGGTCTCTCAAACCCTCCTTATAAAGACATAGTCAGAGATATAAAGAGAATTCAATAAAAGTACTTTAGTAATTATTGATAATAAAAAACATATAAAGCGAAAAAGAGCTGGTGGTATGCCAGCTCTTTTTTTTTTAAGTAATGTCGCACACATTTGTTCACACATCATGGCACAGTCTTGAAGAGATTTCATAGTTTTACATGCATTTGTACGGTATCTACTCTATATTCCATCCATATACCCCGTTATTTAGATAGTCATTAATTAAGGTATGTTTACCGTAGTATAGTTATGCCTTTGTGTAAGGAACTAATAAAGATGAACCATAATTCGATACAAGAGCCATCTTCTGAGTACATGGGTTTTTCAACAATCTTTTTAATCAACTGTAAAGATGAATTGTTTTCAGTTGATTATATAAGCAGTTAGTTATATACTTATTTCGAAGTAGAGGAAATTAAAATAAATCCTTTTAACGAATATTACGTTTAATTTTCGCTCAATATATAAGTATATGCTTATTTAACTATAAAAGGGTAGGTGTGGTATGGAAAAAACAGTTATAGAATTAACAAGAGCATCGCAGTTATTAAAACTATTAGGAGACAAAACAAGACTAACAATTGTATCTATTCTCAAACAACGTGAGTGTTGTGTCTGTGAACTTCTTGAAGTATTTGATATGAGTCAACCTTCTATCAGTCAGCATCTTCGAAAGTTAAAGGATTTAGGCTTAGTGCAAGAAGAGCGTAGAGGTCAATGGATTTATTATTCTTTAAATCAGGCAAGTGATTTATATACGCTTTTAGAAGATATTTTAGGCCATGTACCAGATCAAATAGAGAAAATCAAACAAATTGAGAAGAGCAATCCTACACTCCGGTGTGGTTGTTAATAAATAGTTAGAAAGGGAAGTGAGAAGGATGAGCAACACGGGGAAAAAACGTCTATCTTTCCTAGATCGATATCTAACCCTTTGGATTTTTCTTGCGATGGCAGTAGGGATTGGAGTTGGATATCTATTCCCTGGGTTCGTTGATGGAATGAATAGTCTACAGGTAGGAACAACTTCTATCCCACTTGCGATTGGCTTAATTTTAATGATGTACCCGCCGCTTGCTAAAGTACGCTACGAAGAGATGGGGCGCGTTTTTAAAGATGTAAAAGTATTAGTATTATCACTCGTGCAAAACTGGATTATTGGTCCGGTTTTAATGTTTACTTTAGCAATTATATTTTTACAAGATAAACCAGAATATATGGTTGGATTAATCATGATTGGTCTAGCACGTTGTATCGCGATGGTGATTGTATGGAATGACCTTGCGAAAGGTGATACAGAATATGCAGCAGGGTTAGTTGCTTTTAACTCTGTATTCCAAATGTTATTTTTCTCAGTATACGCGTATGTGTTTGTAACAGTCATTCCAGAATGGTTAGGAATTGAAGGAGCTGTTGTAGATATTACAATGGCAGAGGTTGCAAAATCAGTCTTTATTTATTTAGGAATTCCTTTCATCGCAGGAATGTTAACACGTTTTATCTTTGTAAAAACAAAAGGGCGAGAATGGTATGAAAAAGTATTCATACCAAAGATTAGCCCCATTACATTAGTCGCATTATTATTTACAATCATTGTGATGTTCTCATTAAAAGGAGAAGTGATTGTTAGCGTACCATTTGATGTTGTACGTATTGCGATTCCATTACTTATTTATTTTGTAGTGATGTTCTTTGTTTCTTTCTTTATGGGCAAAAAAATCGGTGCAAGTTATGGGGTATCAACAACATTAGCATTTACAGCTGGAAGTAACAACTTTGAATTAGCAATCGCTGTAGCTGTAGGGGTATTTGGAATCCAGTCTGGTGCAGCGTTTGCAGCAGTTATCGGTCCTTTAGTAGAGGTTCCAGTTATGATAGCTCTTGTAAATGTAGCACTGTGGTTCCAACGTAAATACTTTCAAACACAACCAAAATAATTATTGATATAAAGGTGGAATTAACATGGAAAACAAGAAAACAATTTACTTCTTATGCACAGGAAACTCTTGTCGTAGCCAAATGGCAGAAGCTTGGGGTGAAAAATATTTAGGTGACAAATGGAATGTACTTTCTGCTGGTATTGAGGCGCACGGAGTAAATCCGAATGCAATTAAAGCAATGAAAGAAGTAGACATTGATATTACGGACCAAACATCTGATATCATTGACCGTGACATTTTAGATAAAGCAGATCTTGTTGTAACACTTTGTGGTCATGCAAATGATGTATGTCCAACAACACCACCCCATGTAAAACGAGTTCACTGGGGATTTGATGATCCAGCTGGTCAAGATTGGTCTGTATTCCAAAAAGTTCGTGATGAGATTGGCGAACGTATTAAAAAATTCGCTGAAACAGGAGAATAATTGAAAACAAAATAAGCCGAGAATTCTTTTTCGGCTTATTTTGTAAAGAAGGGGAGAAATCAGAGATGAAAAAAATTGAAATTTTTGATCCTGCTATGTGTTGTTCTACGGGGGTTTGTGGACCAAGTGTTGATCCAGAATTAATTCGTATTTCAGTAGCTGTTAATAATTTGAAGAATAAAGGAATTGATGTGACACGCTATAATCTTGCGAGTGAGCCGGATGCTTTTGCAAATAACAATGTTATTAGTCAATTATTAATGGATAAAGGACCAGACGTGTTGCCTGTAACTTTGGTAGATGGAAAAGTAGTAAAAGAAAAAGGTCATCTTACAAATGAAGAACTTGTACAGTTAACGGATATAACGGAAAAAGAGTTGAGTCAAAAGCCAGTCGTACGTTTAAAGATAAACGTGAAAAAATAGAGAAAGAAGTGAAAGGCAATGACAAACTTATACAATCCAAACACAATAACATTCACACCATTTTTATTCTTTACTGGTAAAGGCGGAGTAGGAAAAACATCTACTGCATGTGCAACAGCAATTACTTTAGCTGATATGGGGAAACGCGTTTTGTTAATTAGTACTGACCCAGCTTCTAATTTACAAGATGTGTTTGAAATCGAACTAACCAACAAGCCGAAAGTAATTCTTAATGTTCCGAACTTACAAGTAGCTAACCTGGATCCAGAAACAGCGGCTTATGAATATAAGGAACGTGTTGTTGGCCCATATCGCGGGAAATTACCTGACACAGTAATTGCGACGATGGAAGAACAATTATCTGGGGCTTGTACTGTAGAAATTGCAGCATTTGATGAGTTCTCTACGTTACTTACAAATAAAGAGTTAACATCGAAATTCGATCACATTATCTTCGATACAGCACCAACAGGTCATACGTTACGTCTTCTTCAGCTCCCAACGGCATGGAGTGGTTTCCTAGAAGAAAGTACACATGGAGCTTCTTGTTTAGGACCATTAGCAGGTCTTGGAGATAAAAAAGAGTTATATAGTCAAACAGTTCAAGCATTATCTAATCCGAAACAAACAACATTATTGCTTGTTACACGTCCTGATAGTTCTCCGTTACAAGAAGCGCAACGAGCAGCTAAAGAATTAAAAGAAATTGGTGTAAGCAACCAATATCTACTTGTAAATGGCATCTTGAAAGACTATGTGCAAGATGATGGTGTTTCAAAAGCATTGTTTACGAGACAATTACGTGCGTTAGAAAACATGGCAGAAGAATTAAAAGGTCTTCCGATTTATGAAATTCCATTAGTACCGTTTAATGTTACTGGCATAGAGAATATGAGAAATTTGGTGCGACCAATAGAGAATCTTTCAATTTTAGATGAAGAACAACAAGAGGTTGCTGTACCTTCTCTTCAAAATTTGATTGCGGATCTTTCTGAGACTGGAAAAAGAGTTATTTTTACAATGGGAAAAGGTGGAGTAGGAAAAACAACTGTAGCCTCTGCAATTGCAGTTGGTCTTGCTGAAAAAGGCCATCATGTACATTTAACTACAACTGATCCAGCAGCCCACATTGATTATGTCATGCATGGAGAACAAGGGAATATTACGATTAGTCGAATTGATCCGAAGGTAGAAGTAGAAAATTATCGTAAGGAAGTCATTGAGAAAGCAAAAGAAACGGTAGATGAAGAAGGTTTAGCTTATTTAGAAGAAGATTTACGTTCCCCTTGTACAGAGGAAATTGCAGTCTTCCGTGCTTTAGCCGACATTGTTGAGAAAGCAAATGATGAAATTGTGGTAATTGATACAGCGCCAACAGGTCATACATTATTGTTACTGGATGCGGCACAAACGTATCATAAGGAAATTGTACGCTCTTCCGGTGAAGTACCACAGTCTGTGAAAAACTTATTACCTCGTCTTCGCAATCCAGAGGAAACAAGTGTTGTCATCGTAACATTAGCGGAGGCTACGCCAGTACATGAAGCAAGTCGTCTACAAGGAGACTTAAAACGTGCAGATATTAATCCAAAATGGTGGGTTATCAATCAAAGTTTTTATGCAACACATACAAGTGATCCAGTGTTAAGAGGAAGGGCGCAGTCTGAAGTACAGTGGATTCAAGCGGTTCAAAAGGAATCACAAAATAACTGTGTTATCATCCCGTGGCAATCGGAAGATATTGTGGGATATGAGAAGCTTAAATCTTTAGTAAAATAAAAAATTTGAATAGTTATTGTGAAGGGGAGAAATGAAAATGAATATTACAGATAAAGCAAAAGAGTTTATTGAAAGTGCTATGAAAGAAAACGGTGTTTCAACACTACGTTTTACATTTGAGGGTGCTGGATGCTGTGGACCAAGCTACGGTATTAATTTAGGAGAAGCGCAAGAAAATGATGTAACAGAAACAGTAAATGGTATTGAAGTTGCCATGGATCCAAAGGTCGTTGAAATTGTAAATACATTGACACTAGACTATGTAGAAGATCAACAAGGTGCAGGTCTTGTGATAAGTGGCGGATCGAATTGCTGCTGAACCGCGTGTTACTGCTACTGTGATCCAAACTGTAGGGAGTAAGGGGTATGATGGATTTGTAATTGCGCTTGTAACAGAAGAATGAGGTCTAGATGCCAATTATAGATCTACTAGACTAGGAGGGGGAAACAAAAAATGTTTGATATGTTATAACATGGATGGAAAACAGGGAACTCTTCTCGTGCTCCTCCAAAATGAATGCAGTACAATACACTAATAAAATTTGGAGGTTATAAAAATATGAGAAGTGAAAAAGAAATGATGGGTTTAATATTAAATGCAGCAAGAGAAGATGAGCGTATTCGCGCAGTGATTATGAATGGTTCTCGTGTGAATCCGAATGTGAAGAGAGATTGTTTTCAAGATTACGATATTGTATATGTTGTGAAAGATATACAGTCATTCACATCTGATCACAGTTGGATAAATAGATTTGGAAAAATAATGATTGTACAAATGCCAGAAGAAAGCACTTTAGTTCCACCCGAAGAGGATGGAAGCTTTCCTTATTTGATGCAGTTTATAGACGGGAATCGAATCGATTTGACTTTAGTTTCAGTAGAATTAATAGATGAAATTCTTGGTGGAGATAGTTTGAGTGTACTTCTTTTTGATAAAGATGGTGCTATTGAGCCATTTCCACCAGCAAATGATTCGGATTACTGTATAAAAAGGCCAACAGCAAAAGAATTTGCAGATTGCTGTAATGAGTTTTGGTGGTGTAGTACAAATGTAGCAAAAGGGTTGTGGAGAGAAGAACTTCCTTATGTAAAAGGAATGCTTGAAGGTCCTGTTCGAAATATGCTGATGCAAATGCTAGAATGGCATATTGGGATAAAAACAAATTTTACAGTAAACGCCGGAAAGTTTGGGAAGTATTTTGAACAATATCTTGAGGATGATTTGTGGAAACAATATATAGAGACATTTTCAAATGCAGATTATGACAATATTTGGAAGTCGTTCTTTGTAATGGGGGATTTATTTAGGGAAACTGCAATCGGAATTGCTAGCTATTTTAGTTTTGAATATCCACAAGGAGACGATGCTAGAGTAACAAGCTATCTAAAACATGTGAGATCTTTACCAAAAGATAGTCAAACAATTTATTAAGTGTATGATAGATAGAAATAAGACCGTTCCAAAATGGGACGGTCTTATTTCTGTTCAGGAACATGAATCATCCTGACAAAATAAGAATGAACTGCATATAAAATTTTAGGGAGGTTTTATTAATTATGTATTATTTTTATCCATCAGAGATACTAACTCCTTTTCAAGGGGTTTCAGAACGTAATACGCCTTTATATAATATGTATTCTTATTTGCCATACTCGAATGTATTTTATTATCAAAACTATTTGAGTGTAACGCCTGATTTGCTAAATGCTGGTTTGAAGAATGAGGTTCAAGGTGCAGAAGAAGATAGAGGCTCGTGGACACCTTTTTCTTGGGTTGAAAAATATGCTTATGCATTTTCTGGTCCATATAATAAAGCGGAAGTTGCCCTTACATTTGATGATGGACCAGACTTTGTATTTACTCCGCAAATACTAGATAAGTTAAAAAATTATGGTGTGAAAGCTACTTTTTTTCTTCTTGGTGAAAATGCAGAAAGATATCCTGATGTAGTAAAACGAATTGCAAATGAGGGTCATACTGTTGGGAATCATACGTATAACCACCCAAATTTAGTTAAAGTAAGTGATGAAGAATATCGTAATCAAATTGTAAGAACGGAAGAGATATTGCGGAAGTTGATAGGGTATGCACCAAAGTTTATACGTCCGCCTTATGGTGAAATACGTGAAAAACAATTAGAGTGGGCGACAGAACAGAATTTTATGATCGTACAATGGAGTGTAGATACAGTTGATTGGAAAGGAGTAAGTGCAGAGCAGGTTACAAATACTGTGTTAGGGAATGCGTTTCCAGGAAGTGTTATACTCCAGCATTCTACACCGGGAGGACATTTGCAAGGATCTGTGGATGCGCTAGATCGAATCATTCCTGAACTGAAAGTGAAAGGGTCACGTTTCGTGACGCTTCCTAACATGTTTCATACGTCGAAACAGAGAAAGTAAATGACCGATAAGGTGGACCTATAAATATAAAATACTGTATTCAGCTTGTACATCATTTAAACAAGAGTGGTGTATTTTTGTTTTTGGAAAATATAGGTTTTCGGTTGGTTTTTGTTGTATAATAAAACTATAAACTGACAAATAAGTTTGAAAATATGTGTGTGGATATGGAGGGAATAAGATGACATATGCGCTTGCAAATATAGGAGTGAGCTTGTTAATCGGTATTATATTTATACTATCCGCACTCATATTGCAAAAAAATCCACCAACAGATATTAACGCAGTATACGGATATCGAACAAAGCGATCAATGAAAAATAAAGATTTGTGGGATGTTGGAAATCAATATAGCGCTGAAGTTATGAAACAAAATGGACTTTTAATGATTTTAATAGGAAGTTTAATCGGATTGCTATTTTGGTACCCACATACAATGATTGCTATTTTAATCCTTATGATAGTATTAATCATTCGTTTGTTTATACGGGTGGAGAAGAAATTAAAGGTACTGGAGAAACAATAAACTTTACTTGTGAAATTTTCAAGCTTTTCTATTAAGGAAGTACAAATAGTTTTGACCCCTGCACTATTTAAGTGGGGGTCAATTAAATTTTAGAAGTTATTGATTTTTAGCATATCTCGTCCTTTTTCTACGACAAATTCATAATATTCAAGCTCATATGGATAAATATCTTCAAATGTTATTGTAATAGATTTAGCGCTTTTGTTTAAAACTGGAATGCCTGTTGTAGATGAGATTTCTCCTTTTAAAAGCTGTAAAAAAGAAGTCGCATTTACTTTCATTACATCTTCAACTTCATCACCTGGAGCAAATGGAAGTGGTTTTGTAACAGCATGAAAATACATATGACACATTTCACGGTCAATGAAATGCGGGATTTCATGGTTGATTTTAAAAATGCCTTTGTACTCTAAATCAGTAGCTTGAAAGGAAAGTCCTAATTCCTCTTTTACTTCACGAAGACCCCCTATTCGTACATCTTCATCATGCATAATATGTCCCGCTGATGTAATATCCCATTTTCCTGGGAAATCTTTTTTGTTTTTAGCACGTAATTGGAAGTGTAGAAAGATGTCTTCATTATCTTTTTCTACAAACCAACAATGGAATGTTTCGTGCCAATCACCGTCACGATGTACATCATCACGTAGTTTTTTTCCAATTTTGTTTCCTTCTGTATCAAATATCGTTAACCATTCTGCCATTGATATTCCCCTTTCTGCACAGTTTATTATACAATGAATGTATGTAATTTTGGGAAAATAACGATAATTAAGTAGGGAGTGTATATGGAATGGGACTAGGCGAGAAAAAAATAAATTCGCTCATTTCAACAGAAGAAGAATTACGTCTTATTTTAGGATATCCAAGTGAACGCGCGGTGAAAAAAGTGATCCCATCACTCGATTATCATTGTCGTGAATTTCTATCTAAGTCTCCTTTTCTAGTAATATCTACTTCAGATGAATTTGGTCATTGTGATGCATCACCAAGAGGGGATGCACCTGGATTTGTATATGTTTTAAATGAAAATCAAATTGTAATTCCAGAAAGACCGGGGAATCGGAGAGTGGATTCTATCCTTAATATTTTATCTAACTCACGGGTGGGACTTATCTTTTTTATTCCAGGGCTTGGAGAATCATTACGGATAAATGGGCGTGCAACTATCACAAAAGACGAAGAGATTTTAGAGAAAATGCAAGTAAGGGGTCGCAATCCACTTCTCGGAATCGTTGTAAAAATAGAGGAGTGTTTCATCCATTGTGCAAAAGCATTTATACGTTCTGAATTATGGAATCCAGATTCTTGGTTAGAAAAAGAAGCATTACCATCAGCAGCAAAAATGCTTGCTGATCATGCCAAAGTAAATGCAAATGAAGAAGAAGTCGCACGTTCTTTAGAAGAAAGTTATACAAAAAGATTATATTGAAAATATTGCATAGTACATTGATTGATAAAATATATAAATATAATTAATGATTTAGGAATCTAAAGAGCATTCATTCTATTGGTAATCAGTATTTAAAATCAAAAGCATAATTGTTTTACTTGATATTTTTATCCCGCATTAACGGGCAGTAAGACCCCCACCTCAAAATTTGGAAAAGCAAAGAAGTTAGAAGGGGGATGAGCTGCCCGTAAAAGCCCGATTGGTGAGGGCTAATAATCAGTGGGGGATGAAGAAAACCCCCACTGATTAAAGTTTCAC